>ONYR01000083.1 GCA_900322165.1 uncultured Eubacteriales bacterium | reverse complement strand
ACGGCTGCTGCGAGCGCTGCGGAACGCAGGTCGAGCATCGCATGAAGTCGCAGTGGATGCTGAAGATCACCGAATACGCGCAGAAGCTCATCGACGGTCTTGAGGATGTCAATTACATCGAGCGCGTTAAGGTGCAGCAGACGAACTGGATCGGCCGCAGCGAAGGTGCGGAGGTAGACTTTAAGGTGAACGGCGAGACCGTGACCGTCTACACGACCCGTCCCGATACCCTGTTCGGCGCGACCTACATGGTCATGTCTCCGGAGCATCCGCTCATTGACAGCTGGAAGGATCAGATCGCAAACTTTGACGAAGTCGTCAAATACCGCGAATTCGCGCGCAGCAAGTCTGACTTTGAGCGTACCGAGCTGGCGAAGGAAAAGACCGGTGTCTGCCTTGAGGGCATCAAGGCCATCAACCCTGTCACCGGCACCGAGATCCCGGTTTGGATCTCCGACTACGTCCTGATGGGCTACGGTACCGGCGCGATCATGGCCGTTCCGGCGCATGATACCCGTGACTGGGAGTTCGCGAAGAAGTTCGGCCTTCCGATCATCGAAGTCGTTGCCGGCGGCGATGTGGAAAAAGAAGCCTTCACCGACATTCAGACCGGCACGATGGTCAATTCCGGCTTCCTGAACGGCATGAGCGTTGCCGAGGCAAAGAAAGCCATCATCGACTGGATGGATGAGAAGGGCTTCGGCCACCGCAAGGTCAACTACAAACTCAGAGACTGGGTCTTCAGCCGCCAGCGTTACTGGGGCGAGCCCATTCCGATCGTATACTGCGAGAAGTGCGGCTACGTGCCGCTGCCGGAGGAGCAGCTTCCGCTGACCCTTCCGGAAACCGAGCATTTCGAGCCCGGTGAGAACGGTGAATCTCCGCTTGCGAAGATGACCGAATGGGTCAACACGACCTGCCCGTGCTGCGGCGGCCCCGCGAAGCGCGAGACCGACACGATGCCGCAGTGGGCCGGATCTTCCTGGTACTTCCTGCGCTACATGGATCCGCACAACAACGATGCGCTTGCGAGCAAGGAAGCGCTCGAGTACTGGTCACCGGTTGACTGGTACGAAGGCGGCATGGAGCATACGACGCTGCACCTTCTGTACTCCCGTTTCTGGCACAAGTTCCTGTATGATCAGGGCATTGTCCCGACTCCGGAACCGTACGCAAAGCGTACCTCTCACGGCATGATCCTCGGCGAAAACGGCGAGAAGATGAGTAAGTCCCGCGGCAACGTTGTCAACCCCGATGATGTCGTTGACGAGTACGGCGCGGACACGCTGCGTATGTATGAGATGTTCATCGGCGACTTTGAAAAGTCCGCCCCCTGGTCGACACAGGGTATCACGGGCTGCCGCCGTTTCATCGAGCGCACCTGGCGTCTGATGGAGATCGTGACCGACGAAGAGGGTTATTCCAAGGATCTCGAAGCGGCGATGCACCGCACGATCAAGAAGGTCACGAACGACAACGACACGATGAAGTTCAACACCGCGATCGCGGCGCTGATGGCTCTCATCAACCAGTTCTACGACAAGGGCTCGGTGACCCGCGGTGAGCTGAAGACGTTCATTCAGCTTCTGAACCCGGTCGCTCCGCATGTCACGGAAGAGATGTGGGAGAAGCTCGGATTTGAGGGCTATGTCTACAACAGCCAGTGGCCGGAGTACGATGAGGCAAAGATGGCCGAAGCGACCATGGAGATCGTCGTACAGATCCTCGGCAAGATGCGCGGCAAGGTCGTCGTTGCGAACAACGCTTCGAAGGACGACGTCATCGCAGCGGTGAAGGCCGATGAAAAGATCGCTTCCCTGATCGAGGGCAAGAACGTGGTGAAGGAGATCTACGTTCCGGGCCGCCTCGTCAACCTGATCGTGAAATAAGACCGTCAGTCTTTCTTTCTCAGTGAGGTAACAACTATGGAAAACGGAAAAATTAAGATTGCCAGTGATGTCATTCTGATTATTGCGGATCTCGCGATCTCCGAGACGAACGCGAGCGATATGATCGCGCGCAAAGCCAAGGGCAAGAGCCTGAACGTGGCTTATGACGGGGACGACCTTGTCATCAGCGTTGACCTTTCCGTGAAATACGGCGTGAAGATCCCTCAGGTCTCTGAAGAGATTCAGAAAAAGGTGAAAACCTCCGTTGAAAACATGACGGGCCTGAAGGTCAAGGAAGTCAACGTCAACGTCATCGGAATGAACATTGAAAAAACTGCAAAAGAAGCATAACAAACACACAATTGAAAAGGCGCAATCTATCGGTTGCGTCTTTTTTTAAGAAAAGGAGGGACATATGACTCGTTCGGAAGCAAGAGAACATGTTTTTCGTATCCTGTTTGAGACGGAGTTTCTGCCCGGGCAGGACATTGACGAGCTGATCAATGTCTATCTGGAAAATTTTTCGGAAGAGGAAATGCCGAAGGGCAAAGAGCTGGAGTTTATCCGCCGCGAGGTAAAGGGAACGCTGTCTCATCTGGATGAGATCGATGAAAAGATCAAGGGGTCCCTGCGCGGCTGGTCGCTGAAGCGTATTCCGCGCTGCGATCGGGCGATCCTGCGCCTGGCGATCTATGAGATCGAAAACGAAGAGGGCATCCCGGCCTCGGTCAGCATCAACGAAGCGATCGAGCTTGCCAAGAGGTATTCGGAAGCCTCCTCGGGCAGCTTTGTCAACGGCGTGCTTGCCAACTTTGTCCCGGCTGAAGAGAAATGAGCGAAGCCCGCAAGGTCTATCCGGTCTCCGTTATCAACCAGTATGTCAAGCGCCTCCTCGAGTCCAATCAGGTGCTTTCCAACATCTGGATCAAGGGGGAGATCTCCAACTTCAAGCGCCATTCCTCGGGGCACCTGTACTTCACCCTGAAGGACATGGGCGGGCAGATCGCGGCAGTGATGTTCGCGTCGGATGCGCGCAAGCTGACGTTCCGCCCGGAGGACGGAATGGAGGTTGAGGTGCAGGGCGCGGTCTCGCTCTACGAAGTGACCGGAAAATATCAGTTTTACGTTCGAAAGATGGAGAGGGGCGGGATCGGCGATCTCTATCAGGCCTTCGAAGCGATGAAACGCAAGCTCGAGGCCGAGGGTTTGTTCGATCAAAGCCATAAAAAGCCCATTCCGGCCTATCCGCGCGCTATCGGTATCGTGACGTCACGAACCGGCGCGGCTGTGCGCGACATTATCCAGATCGCGAAGCGCCGCAATCCGGGCGTTCGGCTCGTTCTTTGCCCGGCACAGGTGCAGGGCGATGGGGCGGCTGATACGATCGTCCGCGGCATCCGCACGCTGGATCGGATGGAAGAGGTCGATACGATCATCGTCGGGCGCGGCGGCGGCAGCATCGAAGATCTGTGGCCGTTCAATGAGGAGTCTGTGGCGCGGGCGATCTTTGCCTGCGAGACCCCGATCATCTCGGCCGTAGGCCATGAGACCGATTTTACGATCGCGGATTTTGTGAGCGATCTGAGAGCGCCGACCCCCTCAGCGGCTTCGGAGCTGGCCGTCCCGGATGTGGAGCAGATCCTCCGCATGATGAGGGCGGACGCAAAACACCGCACGCAGCTCATGAGCCGCAGGATCGAGCGTGAGATGAGAAACGTCGATGCGCTGAGTGCGAGACTGCGTCTGCTTTCACCGCAGAGCCAGATCCGCACCGCCAGACAGCGCTTGGATATGGATGCCGATAACCGTACGCGGTTTATCCGCCTGGCGATGGAGCGGCTCAATGCGCAGCTCTTGAGAAGCGCTTCCAAGCTGGAGATCCTCTCTCCGCTGCATCCGCTTGGCAAGGGATATGCGATGATCACCGATGAGAACGGTAAGATCCTCTCGGGAATCCGTGATCTTGCGATCGGCGGGCGCATTGAAGTCACCATGAAGGACGGCGCCGCAGCGGCTGTCGTTGAATCAATCAGAGAAGGGAAGACGGGCGATGAGTGAAAATATGCCGAAGGAACCGTTAACACTGGAGGAAGCGCTCGCGCGCCTTTCTGAGATCACCGAAAAAATGGAAAAAGAGACCCTCCCGCTTGAGGAAATGATGGGCCTTTACCGCGAAGGCAAGGCGCTTGAGAGCCTCAGCCGCAAGCTCTTGGATAAAGCGGATCAGGAGATCCGGATCCTGGAAGCTGCGGATCAGGCGGAGGATGCCGCAGAGGACTCCGACACGGAGGAAATGTGAGATGAAGGCACAGACGGCGGTGGCCGTAACGGCAGACGCTGTTAGAGAAGAACTGGAGCGGCGCCTTGATGCGGCGATGAACCAGGCGGATCCCTATGATCAGCCGCTCTGGGACGCGATGCGCTACAGCCTGATGGCCGGCGGAAAAAGGATCCGTCCGGTGCTGCTGATGCTGACGGGGCTGAGCCTCGGGGCTAAAGCGGAGGATCTGTGGCCGTTTGCGATGGGCCTGGAGATGATCCATACCTATTCGCTGATCCATGATGATCTGCCGGCGATGGATAACGATGATTACCGCCGCGGACGCTTAACGAGCCACAAGGTGTTTGGCGAAGCCGGTGCGATCCTCGCGGGCGACGGACTGCTGACGCTGGCCTTTGAGACAATGGGCCGGGGAGTTACGGAGCAGCTTGACAGAGGGCAGGCGGAAAAAGCGGCCCGCGGCATGCGCTGCCTTTCGTATATGGCTCAGTGCGCAGGATGCAAGGGAATGGTCGCGGGACAGATCGCGGATCTGAAAAGCGAAGGCCGCAGCATCGGGCTCGAAGAGCTCACCTATATTGAATTTAACAAAACGAGCCGGCTTTTGATGGCGGCCCTTAAGGGCGGTGCGTATCTGGCCGGCGCGACGGATGAGGTGCTTGAAAAGATGGAGAAGGCCGGCGGATGGGTCGGCCAGGCGTTCCAGATCGAAGACGATGTCCTTGATGTGGAGGGAACGCTTGAAGAGCTCGGCAAAGCACCCATGAGCGATGATAAAGCACAAAAAGCAACCTTTACGTCTCTGTATGGCCTTGAGAAGGCGAAGGAGACGGCAGCCCATCTGACCGAGGAGGCACTTCAGGAACTGAGCTGCCTTTCTGGAGAGGAAGGAGAGATGGTTCGGACGTTGGTCCGGTCCCTCATCGGCAGAAAAAAGTAAGGGAGGAAAGCGGATGGATCCAATGCTTAGCAGCATTCATTCGCCGGATGATATCAGGCATCTGAACGTGGCACAGTCAAGGGAGCTTGCGAAAGAGATCCGCAGGTTTCTCGTGCGCCATGTATCACAGACCGGAGGACATCTGAGTTCAAACCTCGGAGTCGTGGAGCTGACGATCGCACTGCATCAAAGCTTCAACGCTCCGAAGGATAAGATCGTATTTGATGTAGGCCATCAGGCCTATGTGCATAAAATGCTGACCGGACGAATGGATCGGTTTAACACGCTGAGACAGAAGGACGGCCTGGCCGGCTTTCCGAAAAGCGAGGAGAGCCCGTACGATGTGTTCGATACCGGTCACGCCTCGACATCGATCTCCGCGGCCTACGGACTGGCGGTCGCGCGTGATCTGAAGGGCGAGGATTATGAGGTCGTGGCCGTCATCGGAGACGGTTCCATGACCGGCGGCATGGCCTACGAGGCGATGAACAATGCCGGACGTGACAAGACCCGTTTTATCGTGGTATTGAACGATAACGGCATGTCGATCGGCCACAACGTCGGCTCGCTCGCCAATCATCTCGGCTGGCTCAGAACACGCTCCGGCTATCTGAACAGCAAAAAACGCGTCAGACAGGCCGTGGCGCAGCATCCGGTATTGAAGCCAATCTACGATGCCTCACGCATCGTCAAGAACCGGGTCAAATACCTGATGGTGAAGGGAATCCTGTTTGAAGAACTTGGCTTCACCTACCTGGGACCGGTGGACGGACATGATATCCGGGCCATGCGGGAAGCCTTCCAGCAGGCGAAGAACCTGAACGAGCCGGTGCTCGTGCACGTGCTGACAAAGAAAGGCAAGGGATACAAGCCCGCGGAGGAACATCCGACTCAGTTCCACGGGATCGGCCCCTTTGACATCAAGAGCGGCGAAGCAAAATGCGCGCCGAAGGAAACCTACGCGAACGTATTCGGCTCCGTGATGAGCCGGATGGAGAAGGAAGATCCGAACGTGGTCCTTATCACAGCGGCCATGAAGACCGGTACGGGCCTGGATTACTTCAGCCTCGATTCCAGACGCAGCTTTGACGTTGGAATCGCGGAGGAGCACGCGGTCACGTTTGCGGCCGGGCTCGCGAAGGGCGGCATGAAGCCGTACGTGGCGATCTATTCGTCCTTCCTGCAGCGAGCTTACGACCAGATCCTTCACGACGTAGCGCTGCAGAAGCTGCCGGTGACCTTTGCCATTGACCACAGCGGCGTTGTCGGAGAGGACGGAGAGACCCATCAGGGCATCTTCGATTTTGCTTACCTTTCGCACATCCCGGGGATGGTCATCATGGCACCTTCCTCGAAGGAGGAGCTGGAGCAAATGCTGGAGCTGACAAGGACGCTCGGCAAGCCGGCCGCGATCCGCTACCCCAAGGGGGCCGCGGAATCAAGACCGGAGATCGATGCTCCGATCGAGCTTGGCAAGGGCCTGATCGTTAGGCAAACCGAAGGAAGCGGGAAAAAGATCGCACTACTCAGCGTCGGTACCTGTCTTGCCGAAGCACTTGGCGCCGCGGATCTGCTCTCAGCAGAGGGCTATGCGGTGACCGTTGCGGATGCGAGGTTTGTCAAACCGCTGGACGAGGAGCTGCTGAAGAGCCTCTCGCAGACACATGATCTCTTAATGACACTCGAGGATCATGTGAAGACCGGCGGCTTTGGCATGATGGCTGAAAGCAAATTGATCGAATGGGAAAGCGAAAGCCCGGCGTTTGGCTTAGGTGAAGCGCCAAAGTTCGCAAAAGTAAAGACAATATCACTCCCGGATGCTTTTCTTCCACAGGACGAAAGAAAACACATGCTGAAAACATGCGGGCTGGACGCGTCTTCGATCGCTCTTGCAGCGAGGAAGGCATTAGGAGACGGAGGATACAATGAAAAGTAAAAGACAGGCGCTCATTTGTGAATTGATTGAGAAAAACGAGATCGAAACACAGGATGAACTGGTGCGCATGCTGGAAGAGAACGGTATGAAAATCACGCAGGCAACGATTTCCCGTGATATTCGGGAGCTGCACCTGGTGAAGGTAGTCGGGGACAACGGAAAGATCCGCTATGCGCTGCCGCTGGAGGAAGCGCAGATCTCAACGCCCATGGCTGCCCGCCGGTTCAGCCGGGTGCTTCAGGAAGCGTTTGTCAGCTGTGATACGGCGGGAAACCTTGTTGTCATTCATACCATGGTCGGTATGGGCAACGCGGTCGGCGCAGCGCTTGACAGCCTTCATATGGAGGAGGCCGTCGGCACGATCGCCGGTGACGATACCATCTTTATCGCGGCCAAATCCGCCAGAGACAGCGAGATCCTGGCAAGAAAGATCCGGGAAATGATCGAATAATACTTCCATACATACCGTTGTAAGGAGGTTTGTATGCTGCAGCATGTAAGAGTACAGAATATCGCTTTGATCGATGAAGCGGATATCGATTTCGATGAGGGAATGAATGCCCTGACGGGTGAGACCGGCGCTGGTAAGTCGATCCTTCTTGGCGCGATCAATCTTGCCCTCGGCAAGCGGGCCGGCAAGGACATCGTCCGGGACACGAGCCGCGGCGCGGAGGTCGATCTGCTGTTCAATGACGATCGCGCCGAGGTCAAAGAGGCGCTTGCGGAGCTGGGGATCGATTCCGATGACGGCGAGGTGCTGATCGTTCGGCGCTTTACACCGAGCGGACGCGGCACGCTGATGATCAACGGGGCGATGGCCTCAACGGCTGAGGTCAAGCGGATTTCCTCGCTCCTGATCGATATTCACGGTCAGCATGAGCATCAGTCGCTGCTGAACCCTGCGAAACACATCGAGCTGCTCGATCGGTTCATCCCGAAGATGCCCGCGGAGCTTTCGAAGATGAAAGCGCTCTGGGACGAGGCGGAGAAAGTCCGCAAAGAACTCGAAGCGTTTCAGGCAAACGCACGGGATCGTTCGCGCGTACTCTCCCTGATGGAGTTTGAGATCGGAGAGATCGAAGATTCCAACTGGCGAGAGGGCGAGGAGGAAGAGCTGAAGGAGGAGCGGCAGAAGCTTCTCTATGCGGAGCGCTTGAAAGAAGCCTCCCTCGAGGCGGCCTCGCTCATGCAGGACAATGACTACGGGGCCTCGGCGCTTTCGAAGCTCGATGACGCGCTGGCGAAGATCAAGTCGGTCGTCGCGTTTGACGAAGCGTTTTTCGAACCTTTTGCCGAAACGCTCGAAGACCAGATCTCCGTGCTCGAGGACACCGCGAGCGAGCTTCGCTCCTACGGGGAGGATCTCGAAGCGGACCCGGAGCGGCTGAACGAAATCGAAGACCGCATCTCTCTGATCCTACATCTGAAGGACAAATACGGACGCAGCTATGAGGAAGTGCAGCGCTATCTGAAACAGCGCAAGGAAGAATACGACAAGCTCTACAATGCAAAAGAAACGACCGAAAAGCTCGAAGCGGCCTATGAGTCGCTGAAGGGAAAGATGAAGGCCCAGGCCGCAGTCATGACCGAGCTTCGCAAGAAGGCGGGCGAGCGGATCGGGCGCCAGATCACCGAGGTGCTTTCCACGCTCCAGTT
>ONYR01000051.1 GCA_900322165.1 uncultured Eubacteriales bacterium | reverse complement strand
GTGTCGATGATCACGCTTTATACGATTTCAGCTACCTATCACGGCCTCAAGGGAGTCCGCGGCAAAAAGGTCATGCAAGTGCTCGATCACTGCACGATCTACTTTCTGATTGCGGGAACTTACACCCCCGTGACGCTGACGATTCTTCGCCCGGCTTATCCGGCGATCGCGTGGTGTGTTTTCGGGATCGTCTGGGGCTGCGCGGTTTTGGCAAGTGTGTTTACAGCGATCGATCTGAAGCAGTACCGCGTGTTTTCGATGATTTGCTATCTGGCCATGGGTTGGTGTATCATATTTTTTATCCGGCAGACCGCGGAGGTCTTAACGCCGGGCGGAACTCTATGGCTCGTTGCGGGAGGCATCGCGTACACGATCGGTGCGGTGCTGTACGGGATCGGAAAAAAGTGGCCGTGGATGCACGGCGTGTTTCATGTGTTTGTTGTCATTGGGAGCTTTTGCCACTATATGATGATTTTGCTGTACGTGGTGTGAGCGGAGGCGTATGAGCGCGGCGGCGCGAGGATGCCAGGCGGAGGCGCAAGAGCGCGGCGCGACAATATCGCGCGCCTGGCGTCGGTTGCACCGTGGAAATGGTTTCACTTCGAGAAAGGAGCGGGCGATGAGAACTCTTCAGCAGATTTATGATGATGCGAAGCGTATCGTGTTTTTCGGCGGAGCCGGTGTTTCAACAGAGAGCGGGATCAAGGATTTCCGCAGTCAGGACGGCCTGTATCGTATGCAGTACAAGTATCCGCCGGAGGAGATCCTGAGTCACACGTTCTTTTTGGAGAACACGGAGGAGTTTTACCGGTTCTACCGGGATCGGATCCTGGTCTCCCACAGCGGCCCGAACGCGGCGCACAAGGCGCTGGCTGAGATGGAGCGCAAGGGGAAGCTTTCAGCGGTCATTACGCAGAACATCGACGGCCTGCACCAGCTTGCCGGGAGCAAGAAAGTTTTGGAGCTGCATGGGAGCGTGGAGCGGAACTTCTGCATGCGCTGTCACCGTTTCTACCCAGCGAGCGCGATTTCCGAATCGACGGGGATCCCGCGCTGTGAATGTGGTGGACTCATCAAGCCGGATGTGGTATTATATGAAGAGTCTCTGGACTCGGATGTGCTTGAGGAAGCCATCACCGAGATCGAACGCGCGGACACGCTGATCGTGGGCGGGACCTCCCTTGTTGTCTACCCGGCGGCCGGTCTGCTGCGGTATTTCAGAGGCAAAAACGGACTTGTGCTGATCAACCGAGACCGGACACCGGCCGACTCGTATGCCGATCTTGTGATTCATGATTCAATCGGAAAGGTGCTTGGCGGGCTGGTCATTTAGTAATTTTCGGAGGGCTATGGGCTATGGATAAGGTCTGGACTATCGTTCGCAGCGTGCTTTTGTCGGCACTCGCGGTAGCCGTGATCATCTTTTCGGTTTACCTGTTTAACTCGCTGGAATACTACAAAGCCGGCGAGGCGGCCGCGCAAAACCTGGAATATGACAATGTTGTCGTCATCGACAACGGTGCCTCCCGGATCCTGTTCGACGGCCCGGGAACGGACAAGGCCTTGATCTTTTTCCAGGGCTTCCAGATCGAAGCAACCGCCTACGCCCCGATCATGCATGAGCTGGCTGCGTCGGGCGTTGACTGCATCGTCCTGAAAATGCCTCTCCGCGAAGCACACTTCCTCGAAGGAGCGGCAACCTACACGCTCCAGAACTTCGATTACGAAACCTGGTACATAGCCGGCCACGGCTCCGGCGCGCTCGCCGCGTCCGAGTGGGCTTCCAAGAACGCAGACAAGATCGCGGGCATCATCATGCTCGGCGGCTACCCGGAAAAGGACATCACGGAAGTGAGCCGTGCCGCGATCATCCTCGGCACCCTCGACTCCATCACCGACCAGGCGGCCATGTCCGAAGCGATGGGCTACCTTCCCGCATCCGCACAGGTGCTCGGCATCGAAGGCGGCAACTACTCCCAGTTCGCCGACATCGAGCTCATGGAGCTCGACACCCCCGCCACGATCACCCCGGAAGAGCAATGGAAACAAACCGTCAGCTTGATTCTGTCGGTGATTGAGAAGTGAGTTGGTGGTGAGGGAACGGCCGCGTGGAGCGGCTGCGAAGGCTATCGCGAAGACAGCTGCGGCGGCCGCGGCAAGAGGAACGAACTATGTTTGATTTTTTACTGAACCAACTGCATCCGGCCTGGCTTGGCACGATCGCCGGCGTCTTATCCGGATTTGGCATTTTTGCAGCGGTATACAAAGGGCGAAAAGCTGAAAACGCGGAGGGCGGGCGGAACCGGTTTAAGGTATTCAATGTTTTCGGCTGGGTCATCGCGGTCGGGTCGATGGTTTTCTACCTGGTGCTTGGGGTCATCATTCCTTATCTGGGTGAAGTGACCGGAAAGCACACGATCGGGTTGATTCTTTATGCGCTGGTGATGCTTTTCGTCGCGTTTGTGCTGCAG
>ONYR01000059.1 GCA_900322165.1 uncultured Eubacteriales bacterium | reverse complement strand
ATTATGGCTTCCTACGCGGATTACATGTATGGTTCGCAGGAGATGGAGCCGGGTTCGGGCTGGGATTATGAGTCGATCGGCAGCTTCCTGATGAATGATCCTTCGGTGAGCGGCGCGGAGCTTGGCAAGGTTGTCTGCGACAGCTTTCTTGCGTCTTGCCGCGCGGTGCAGGATGATGATCTGACAACGCTCGCGGTCATCGATCTTTCCAAGGTGGATCCGCTGATCGAGGCCTTTAACACGTTTGCGTCAAGCATGTACAGTGCCGGTGAAGACCAAAACGCGTTGACGGCGATGGTCCGCGGGATCGAGGCGGCTGACAATTTCGGAGGCAACAACCGCGCGGAAGGCTATACGAACATGGTCGATCTCGGAGGTATTATTGAGGCCTGCGCGCCTTATACGGACGGAACGGAAGCCTTGACAGACGCACTTTCAGACGCAGTGCTGTATCAGGTGCAGGGGCTGACTCACCAGGGAGCCAGCGGGCTTTCGATCTATTATCCGCTGCGGGTCGAAGGATCGGAGGAGCTGACGATTTTCAGTAAAGTCTGCGTCAGCCCGTATTATCTTTCGTTTATCGACCGTCAGACGCACGGCAGTGTCAATTACGGAGACACCGGGAATTATTCGGATGAATATTGGTTTGACACGAATAATTTCTGGAACTGGATCTCGGATTATTTCTACGATGAAACGACCGGTAGCTACGAGGTTGAAGACAGTACCGACAGCTACTGGAATTATACCGATGACTATGAACAGACAGGCGAAAGTCCTCTTATTACCTTTGAAAACCCGCCTCAGTGGGATTCGGAAGGATATTACTGGTTCTCGCTGACGGAAGAGGGCTGGAACAATGCCGCCGATGTGTATGGTTATGTTTACCAGCTTTCCGCGGACGGGGAGGATATTATCGAGCTGGGCGAGACGTATGATGTTTACGTTGACTGGGAAGAAAACTATTTCTGCGATATGTTCGATGGATATTGGCTCTCGCTCCCGGATGGACAGAACCTGGCTACTTACATTTCGGATGTTACGGATGAATATGTCATCTATTCAAGCCCGATCCTCTTGAACGATGAAGAGGTCTATCTGCGTCTGCGTCAGGACTTTGACGACTGGAGCGTGACGGTGGAGGGAGTCTGGAACGGAATCTCCGACAGCGGCGCCTCCGGACGCACGACCTGGCAGATTCAAAACGGTGATGTTATCGTTCCGCTTTACTATGCATATTTCGGCTACGACATGGAGGACGGAGAATACATCGGCTGGGAGTACACGGTCAACGGCGATCTCACGATCGACTACGCCATGATGGAAGAAGGCATGTATTACTTCGCCTTCTGCATCGACGACATCTACGGCGACTACTACATGACCGACTTTGTCACCTTCGAGATCGATCGGTGGGGTGATATTTATTATTATGAGGATTGATGGTTGAATTCCTTTCAATAAAGGATAGCGAGATTATTTTCAGAAGTGGTATT
Organism: uncultured Eubacteriales bacterium; assembly: GCA_900322165.1. GTDB lineage: Bacteria > Bacillota > Clostridia > Lachnospirales > Bianqueaceae > RUG760. Next base: position 10,159 of record ONYR01000059.1, on the reverse strand, counting down.
GACTTTATAGTTCACTGCAAGGATATAACTGGTTTTGAAAGGGGGGACATGATATGACGATTAAGGAGTTCGCCTATCTTTGCGGCTGCAATCCGCAGACGCTGCGTTATTATGATCATGTAGATCTATTGAAACCGGTTAAAGTGGATCAATGGTCCGGTTATCGATATTACGAAGAGGAACAGGCTCTTGCGTTTGTAAAGATCAAGAACCTTCAAAAGGCCGGGTTTACTATTGAAGAAATAAAAGAGTTCCTTGATAAAGATAATCATGTGATTTATAAAGCTTTCGATGCTAAAATTGCGGAAGTTGAAAAAAGATTGCAGGAAATCAAAGCTATCCAGAGGTCTTATCAAACGGAGATGGATATTATCCAGGAGAAGATCAGCGAAGCAAGAAAGAAAGTCACTGAAGCACTGCAGGAATATGACCCTGTAGTGGAATTCGGAATCAGCAGTGATGAGTACGCTGATATCATCGGTAATGTAAACAGTTATTTCGACAATATTGTGGTTTCTGACATAGGTCAGTTCGACTATGAAGAATTTCATCATGGAGAAGGTACCTCTGAGGAACAGGAGTGTCTTGGCTTTCTCCACAATCCGGAATACGAGGTGGTTTTCGAAAAACATGGTTGGTCGAACATCAAAGATTTCATCGATGAGTTTATTGACCTGGAAGATGGTGCAGAATATGCTCTATACATCCGTGTGACCGATGATAAAGCAGCGCATCATATCGCCTTTGCAAATACGATTCTTGGTGTATTGCTTGCCAAAAATCCTGGAAAGAAAAGGAGTCTTTCTTGTAATATTGAGAAATCTGCAGATGATCAAAACCACTTTTGGCTTTTAAAACACAAGAAATATTAATAGCTGAATACAACTTAAAACTTCGATAAGCTGTGAGCTCGTTTGAGGGGAGAACTATGCCATGAAAAAGATACTGAAGCTATCTAAAACAATCCGTCAGGATAAACTATTGGTTGCCGGGCTTTATAGGCTTTTGTGGGCTTGCTTGGCAACATCGTTGCTTACAGCGCTGATTCAGTTTTTTGGGCCATTAATGGCACGCAAGTATTTAAATGACGTCTCACCTCAAAATATTGTAATCGCGTGCGCGCTTATTTTGGGCAGTTTTGTTTTGGTCGCCTGTTTGCAATTGGTATTTCTGCTGTTTAAAAACAGACGATGTGTTCATATTAAGTCAAAGATGTTGAGCTGTCTCATTAATCGAATACTTGCACTAAAGTATGATGCTTTGATTGCGAAAGAGCCCACATATTTACTGGACAGGGCGTTGAGTGTGGTTGAAGCTCTTTTCGATTTTTATTCGGAAACGTTGCCGGGATTATTTACGAATATCACAACGATACTTGCTTGTTATGCAGCAGCTTTGATTATTCATTGGCCAATGACCATTGTATTTAGTTTGATTATTCTTATTCAGTTTTTTGGATATCGGGGGCTGAATGAAAAACTTGGAAAGATGAGTGTGCGCCTTTCTAAGATTGCTGCTCAGCGTTATACGATTCTCAATTCACTGCTCGGAAATGTAGACTTTCTGAAACAGTTGTCGGATCGTACCGCAATTCAGGATTTTACTTATGAAAAAGAACGGGACGAAAAGAAAATAGAGGCGGAAATTAATATTTTTGCAGGAAAAGTCAGCATCGTGTTCGATAATCTGTTGTCTATTTTCTCAAATGGAATTTATGTTTACATTCCGATTGCGTTAATGATGAAATGGATGTCTTTGGGTGACTCAGTTTATCTGTCTCTGGTCAGCAGCCTTTTTATGCCGGCAGCGAAGAAAATGGTTGGGGCAAGACTTAACATGAAGGCAATGTATGCGGCTGATGAATTCTTGAATAAAGAAATAGCTCCAAATCTGGAAAACGAGACGGATGGTCTTACGCTTGTGGAGCCAGTCACCTCGATGACCTTCGATATTAATGATTTGTCGATTGGAGATAAGAACATTTTAAATCGCGGAACCGCGCAGATCTCTTCAGGTGATATTGTTAAAATATCTGGTGAGACAGGGTCGGGTAAATCTTCGCTAGCCAAATCCATTGTTGGCTTTCGGGCGGTTAAACAGGCAACAATAAACGGAACATCTATTCAGGATTATTCTGCTGAAAGCATTAGGAACCATATTTTATATATTCCTCAGCAGGCACCGGTTTTTTCGGGAACCATTGCAGAAAATATCATGTTAGGGCTTAATGACTCTGTCTCTGATGAGTGGTTGGGCGATCGTTTAAAGGACACCATCTTTCAAAAATATGTAGTGGAGGCGTATGGGCTTACTTCGATGGTTCTTGAAAACGGTTCCAACTTGTCTGGTGGAGATAAACAAAAAATATCTCTTGCAAGAACAGAGATCTTTCCATGGGATGTTCTTATTCTGGATGAAGCTACAAGCGCTTTGGATACAAAAACTCAGAAAGAATTACTGAGCTATATTTGCGAGAAGGCACGTGCTCGTGGTGCTATCGTCTTTATTATCTCACATTCTATGGAAGTGAATGACTTCTGCACAAAGGAAATCAGGGTAGAAAATCAGGCGATTTCATGTAAAGAGCTGGATCAATAATTGTTACTGTTCGTTGTAAGTTACAATTCCGCTTCTACCGTTTTTTTCGGTCTCGAGATCAGCACCAGTGTCACAAACACGAGCGCGAACCCGAGGGCATCGAAGAGAGTGAAGCGGGTGTGCATGAAAACGGCGGAGATGAGCGCGGCGGAAACCGGCTCGGAGAAGCCGTAGAGAATGCCTTTTTCCGGGCCGATGAGGGCTACACCGGTGATGTAAGCGACAAATGCGATCACGTTTCCGACAAGCACCACGCAGGCGATGCCGAGCCAGCCGATCGGGCTTGGCACATAGTGAAACTCCCACGCGCGGAACACGAGCAGGAAGAAGATGCTTCCCATCAGGAACGACCATCCCTGAATCACCGCGACCGGGTGATCAGTCGTGAGGCTTCCGGCGCTGACGTTGTAGATCATCACGCAGAACGCGCAGAGAAAGCCGGTCAGGAGCGCGAGCGGAGCGATCTTGAGATGGGCCGGATCACCGTGCGTGGAGATCAGGAAAACTCCGGCAAGCGCAAGCAGCGTGGCGAGGATCTCGATCCCGGTGGGGCGGCGTTTTGCGATCAGGCAGGCTGCAAACAGGATGATGATTGGGGAGAGGCTTTGCAGGATCGTGGCGATGGCCGCGGTCGATAGCTGGATCGTGGTGAAGTAGAAAAATTGACAGAAGGAGACGCCCGCGAGCCCGTAAAGAACCAGACGCAGGGCGGATTTACAGTGCTGCCACGGAGCGAATGTTTTCTTTCCGTAGCGGATCAGGCTGAAGACAAGGAGGATGATGCCGGCAAGTCCGAGACGAACCGGGACAAGCCAGCGGCTGTCCATTCCTTCCGCGGTAAATAGGTATTGTCCGACAGAGCCGGAAAGGCCCCAGCAGGCACCTCCGAAGAGGGTCAGCAGGGGCCCTTTTACTGAGTCTTTCATAGATCGTGCTTTCTAAAAGGGAATGTCAAATTTGAGCTTTCAGGCGAAGAGCTGCGATTTACTCCTCCGCGGGAGTGACCGGAGTTTCTTCAGCGGCTTCCTCTACAGGAGCGACGGGAGTCTCTTCCGGGACTTCTTCGACAGGAACAGCCTCAACGATCGGGGGCTCCGCGGGAGCGGACTGCGGCGCGAATTCAGGCTGAGGCTGCGGAGCCGGCTCAGGCTGAGGAGTGAAGGGCTGCGGCTGTTCAAACGGCTGCTGCGGCGCGTAGCTGGGTTGCTGGGGCTGAGCAAACGGCTGCTGCGGTGCACCATAAGGCTGCTGAGGAGCAGGTCCGGGCTGAGCACCAAAAGGCTGCTGGGGTGCCGGCCCGGGCTGAGCGCCATAAGGCGGCTGAGGCGCAAATCCCGGCTGCGGGGCACCGTAAGGCTGCCCCATAGGCTGTCCGTAAGGCTGACCCATCGGGGCTCCCATCGGCGCTCCGGTGGGCTGGGCACCGTAGGGGGCTTCGCCGTACGGATGGTACGGATGGAAGTTCTGCGGGACCGGGGCTGCCTGCGGTTTCAGGGCCTTTTCGCGGGCGCGAAGCGTGATAAATGTGACGGTCAGGAAAAGATTGTAGAGAATGAGTGCAAACATGCTTGCGAGCGAGAGGATCGCCGGATAGGAGAGGCGAACCGGGAACTGGCTGCGAAGCACGATCGCTGCGACGAAATACGCGATGTATACGCCAACGCCGAGCAGGTTGATCACGATGACAAACGCGGAAGCCGGCTTTTTCGGATTGCGAGAGGCGCAGAGGGATTTCGCACCGGTGTAGATGTTGAAAAGCTTGATGAAATAGATGATCTCTAAGGTCAGGATCGCAGCGTAAAGGACGAAGAACATGATCACGATGCCAACGCCAAGGCCTTCCCAGTTCGCGTAGGAATCAACATATCCGGCGAGGGTGATAACAGGAACGATGCCCACGATCAGGGAGATCGCCGAAATGGCAAGCGAGGCGAGGCTGATGATCGCCATGACCTGAAGGATCGTGAAGCCGGCAGTCGATTTGTGCGGATCATCGGTGCGAGACGTGAAATAGGACATCCAGAGACCGACAAGCATGACAATGACCGGGATCAGGGCGAAAACGGACACGCTGCGGATGATCGGGGTGACGTACTGGAGGATCTCGGCGATCGACAGGCCGTAAGGCATTGACGGACCGGCCTGCGAAAGGGCGGACATCAGGATGTTGATCCAGCTGTAGTCAGGGGTAAAGATGAGCAGCAGGGTGATCAGGCTGTACAGGGAATAGCCGATGGCTGCAAGCAGGAAGATCCCGGAACCGAAGCTGGCTTTCAGCGCTTTCGCCTGGTCGGTCTGGACCGGGGCGGCGGGAGGCGCCTGGTAGGGCGCATTGTAATAGGGATTGTAAGACATATGTGTACCTCCTTTGGAGACTGGAACGGACAAATATAAATCTTGAGGGTATGTTACCCCAAGACAAATGCAAAGTCAACGACCATAAGGGTATAAGCGCCTTTCAGGGGATTAAGGACGGATTAAGATTTGTCTCCGACCATGCCGGACGGCTTACATTTCGAATGACAGGGCAAAGTAAATGCGCTATAATAATTTCGGTCATTCGATAAACTCAAAAATCAAGACAGGAATGATGAAATGAGGGAGAACTTTACGCGGAGGGCGGAACTGCCGCAGACGAATTCTCACAGAGCGGTTTTGCTTTGGACGCTGTACGGCGTGCTGATGGCAGGGCTTCTTGCGGCGTTCACGATTTGTGATTTCAGGGAGCAGATCCTTTTGGCCAATCGGCTCAAGTTCACATCGATCGGTGTTAATACGGTAGCGCTGGTGTGGGCCTTGGTGGCTGGACAGTATCTGATTCGAGAAAGACGAAACGGCCTCAGAGCCGTAGCACTTTTCTTTACGCTGGCTGCCGACGTGTTTTTGATTCTCCTTGATGCGCATTATCTGGCGGGAGTATTGCTCTTCTGCGTTGTGGAGACCCTCTATTTTCTCAGCATCAGGAGGCCTTTGAAGCTGTGGATTCGCGCTCTGATCCGAGCGGCGATCTTCCTGACGGGGCTTGCAATCGTGGCGGCTGTAGGGGCGCTCGATGTTTTGACGGGAGCCTCGGTGTATTCCATGGTCATGCTGAGTGCGAACGTTGTCGAGGCGATGGGGGAAGCAAAGGGGCTGAAACGGGAGGAGACGAACGAATCATCCCACGGCTCGAAGCTTCAGACGATCCTCTTTGCGGTTGGGCTTGCGCTGTTCTGGCTCTGCGATGCATCGGTCGGACTTCGCAACCTGCCTTCGTATTTACCTGGAGAAGCAGCGAATCTTCTGGCAAATCTGGCCGGATATGCGATCTGGTGGTTCTACCTGCCAGCGCAGATCCTGATTTTTTTGAGCGGTGTTGTGAAAGGGAGCAAGCATGAATAAAAGAAGCGATACAGGAAACATGATCTTCTTCTGCAGAGAAGCGCTGAAGGTGTTGATGATTCGGCGGATCCGGAAGACTACAGGGGATGCAAATTTACCGTCCGAGGTGTGGGTCTTCCCCGGGGCGGATGTTCGTGAAGGCGAGAGCTTCCGCGAGACCGCAAGGCGTGCGGCACGCGAGATGACGGGGCTGGAAGCGCACAATGTGATGCAGTTCATCCACGGACATGAGCTTGACCATTCCGACATTTTTTACATGTCTGAGGTGGATGAGATGCAGAGCCCGCAGATGCCGGAGGCGATAAGGGAGACCGAGGAATGGGTTCAGGAAGCGCTCTGGGTCGATTCGCGGAAGGTCAAGGAGCTGAATCTGCAGCCGGCGTACATGAAGCATGAGATCGAGAAGCACATGACCGGCAAGCCCGAGAGGCGCGAATGGGTTGAGCTCACGAACATGTGCATGGTCGAGGATGGTTCGCGGCTGCTCTTGGAGAACCGCGTGAAGGACAGCTGGAAGGGTTATGCGTTTCCCGGCGGTCATGTTGATCCGGGCGAGTCGATCGTGCAGTCGGTGATCCGCGAGATCTATGAGGAGACCGGGATCACGATCCGAAATCCGAGGCTTGTCGGGGTGAAGCAGTTCCCGATCTTCGGCGGGCGCTACATCGTGTTTCTCTTTAAAACGAACGAATTCAGCGGAGAGATCCAGTCTTCGGACGAAGGTCACGTTGAGTGGATCGAGCGCGCAAGGCTTCCTGAGATCGCGAAGGTGGATGATTTTGACGTGCTGATGGAGATCTATGAGCGCGATGACATCAGTGAATTCCAATACACTATCGAAGAGAACGATGAGTGGAAGGTCAATCTTTATTAAGTTAAACGGCCGGAGAGCGGCCTGGGGCAGGTGCTGATTATGAAGCAAAGCAAACTTTTGAGCGTGGTTTTGATCATCGCGACCATGCTGTTTATTCTCTCGTCCTCGATCGCGGCGGCGACCTGTTGGAAAGGCTTTTACTACCTGCAGATCGATAACCTGAACCTCATCGAGGAGACCGGGCTGACGCGCGAGGAGATCAAGACCGCCTATTCGGAGATGGTCGATTTCTGCAACGGCGTGAAGGATGAATTCTCGGTCGGCAAGCTGCACTATTCCGAGTCCGGGAAGGATCATTTCGTAGACTGCCAAAAGCTCTTCACGCTTGATCTGCGAATCCTCGGGATCTCGACCTGCGTACTGCTGCTCTGGGCGATCGTGAGGCGCTTTGTGAAGGTGCGGAGCAGCCTGATCCTGGGGCACAACGCGGGGTTCTGGGGGGCGGCCTGTCTGCTTGTGTCCGCGCTCGTGCTGACGGGCCTTGGGTCGATCAACTTTGACCGAACCTTTGTCATTTTCCACACGCTGTTTTTCCCGGGAAAGACGAACTGGTACTTTGATCCGCGTGTCGATGAAGTGATCAACATTCTCCCGGAAGTGTTCTTCATGCGCTGTGCGATCCTGATCGTGTGCGTGCTGCTTTTGGAATGCACGGTATTGATCGTGTCGGATCTGGTGCTGAGAAAAAAGCAAAAAGAAAAGCAGGCGGAGTAAACGCCTGCAAACGATGTAATGGCGCATTGCGCTTGCGCATTGCGCAAGCACAATGCGCAAGCGCAATGCGCTAGACAAAGTACAAATTGGGAAATGGAAAAAGAGGATGATCCTCCCGGAAAGGAAGGGTCATCCTCTTTTGATGTTTCAGGTTTTTTTGGCTGTGCGGCGAACATGACCGCGATGTGAATCAATCAATGATGGAACAGGCGCAGGCCGGTGAAGCACATGACCATGTTGTGGCGGTTGGCTGCGGCAATGACGTTGTCGTCACGGACGGAGCCGCCGGGCTCTGCGACATACTTGACACCGCTCTTGAAGGCGCGCTCGATATTGTCGCCGAACGGGAAGAACGCGTCGGAACCGAGAATGACGTCGGTGTTCTTCGCAAGCCATTCCTTCTTCTCCTCGCGGGTGAAAACGGAGGGCTTTTCGGTGAAGGTCTGCTCCCAGACACCATCCGCCAGCAGGTCCTCGTACTCATCGCCGATGTACAGGTCGATCGCGTTGTCGCGGTCCGGGCGGCCGATATCCTCACGGAAGGGCAGATTCAGGACCTTCGGAGACTGGCGCAGCCACCAGTTGTCGGCCTTCTGACCGGCAAGGCGGGTGCAGTGGATACGGCTCTGCTGGCCGGCGCCGATACCGATCGCCTGACCATCCTTGACGTAGCAGACGGAGTTGGACTGGGTGTATTTCAGCACGATCATGGAGATCGCCAGATCAAGCTTGGCATCCTCCGGAAGGTTCTTGTTCTCGGTGACGATGTTGGCAAAGAAGTTCTCATCGATGTTGAGCTCGTTGCGGCCCTGTTCGAAGGTGACGCCGAAGACCTGCTTGCGCTCGATCGGAGCCGGCTTGTATTCGGGGTCGATCTGCAGGACGCAGTAACCGCCGCTCTTTTTCTTCTGCAGCATTTCGAGCGCTTTCGGCTCATAGCCGGGCGCGATGACACCGTCGGAAACCTCGCGGCGGATCAGGCGGGCGGTCGCGACGTCGCAGACGTCAGAGAGAGCGATGAAGTCACCGAAGGAGCTCATACGGTCTGCACCGCGCGCACGCGCATAGGCGCAGGCGAGGGGAGAGAGCTTCTTGACATCATCGACCCAGTAGATCTTCTTCAGGGTGTCGGACATTTCGCGGCCGATCGCAGCGCCGGCGGGCGAAACATGCTTGAAGGAGGTGGCAGCGGGAAGACCGCTGACTTTCTTCAGCTCGGAAACCAGCTGCCAGCCGTTGAGGGCATCGAGCAGGTTGATGTAGCCAGGACGTCCGTTCAGAACGGTGATCGGGAGATCGGAACCGTCCTCCATGAAAATGCGCGCGGGCTTCTGGTTCGGGTTGGTACCGTACTTAAGCATGAGTTCATTCATTGGGGTTTACCTCGTTTGATAGATTGAAATGCAGTATCGGCTAACCGATGGATCACTGATTTTTGTTGACGATGCGGGTCTCATATTCGCCGGTCTCGATGTCGATGAAGCGGACGAACAGGGATACCTTGTTGTCTTCGTTGAGACTGTTCCAGATCGCTTTGGTCACGCAGTTGATGCAGCCCTTCAGCTCAACCGCAGCGGGCTCGCCTTCGAAGCTCGGCAGCGGATTGCCGTCGCACTGATAGGTGTGGATGAAGCGGCCGACTCCGGCTTTCGGATTGTCGTAGGCGAAGGTCTGGCGCAGGGTGGAGGCGGGATCGCCGGCATCGCTCTTGAGGATCGAGAGGGCGAAATCATACTCGCCGTTTTCGATGTGCATCACACCGGAGATGCGGGGCGTCCAGTTCGGGCCGTCGGGCTCGAAGGTGCGGGTGCGAAGCGCCTGCTCAAAGGTCAGGCCCTGGCTCATCAGGTCGTAGATCGTGTCGGTCTGGTCACCGTTGGTGACGATCGTGTTGTTTCCAAGGACGCGAACCGGCGCATAAATGATGAGGCTCGGGTCGCTCAGCTTGCTTTCATCGAAAGCCTGGGTACGGATGCCTTCGCCGTCCTCTACAAAGACACGGTTGCGGCTGTTGACGCTGCGGCCCATGATAAAGTAGGCGGTAACGGCTTTCTTGCCGTCCTCGGAGCGGCCGATGATGATGCCGCGGCCGGGATATGCGTTGTTTTTCAGTTCCTGCTCGATCGAGACGATGTTCATAAAAACCTCCATGCCCTTTTTGATCCGCCGAAAACAAAAAGCAGCCCACAAAACCCCTTCATAGGAAGGAAGCTCCATGTGCTGCCCAGACGGTTACGGCTCTTAAACAAGCTGTTTCCCGGTGGTCATCCACCCCCGAGCGTGGCGCTTTGGGTTTGCTATTTGTGAGCTGTGTGCTCGTAAGCGAGGACTCGTGCGCGCGCTGGTTTACCGTCAGTTGCAGCCTGTGTGTTACCTGTCAAGTTTACCATGCGGAAGGGGGGATGTCAAAAGCCAAAGTTACGAGAATTCAGCCAATCTTAATGCGTTTTTAAAGCAGTTTTTTATATATGTTTTTGGGGAAGGTGTATAATAGAGTCGGATCATAAAACAGGCGCCCATCAGCGCGCCTGAATCGCATATTTTTGTTACAAAGGAGGGCTCGGCAATGAAAGAGAAATGGTGGATCTTTTT
>ONYR01000090.1 GCA_900322165.1 uncultured Eubacteriales bacterium | reverse complement strand
GGAAGTGTCACTCGTATCGACAATGATCTCTCCGAGCGCTAACGCTTTGTCCTTCAGCGCGATCAGGCGTTCTTCCTTTTCCTTGCGTTTTTTATCACACTTGCACGCGAAGTAGTAATAGATCCCAAGCAGAACCGTACCGATCAGGGAAGCCAGGAATCCGATCTTCAGTCCGGGAGTCTCGTACTTAAACTCGATCACATGGTCGCCGGACGGTACAACGATGGCCATGAAACCGACATTGACCTTTTCGATCTCTGTTTCCGCACCGTCAATGAAGCAGCTCCACCCCTCATCCCACGGAATGCTGAAGAAGACAAATTCATCGGTGTCGAAATGGCTTTCACAGGTGATGCCGCCGTTCTTTGTCCGCACGACGTTCTCAACCGTCTCTTCCCGATGTTTCAGACAGTCTTCAAAGTACGAGTATTTCGTCGCTCGGAATCCTTCTTCTTCCGGCGAAAACCTGGTAAGCATATTCTGATATTTGAAGACCTGCTGCGGATTCAGGCGAACCGCGTGAAGCATCATGGCCGCCTTCGAGGAATCCGTAATCAGATCCAGATCGGTATCAAGAATATATTGATCGTAGGTGAATCCCATCGGGACATAATAATCGTTCTCCCAGACCCGGTAGCCGGCCATCGTATCATAGTAGGTATATCCGGGCATCAGCGTCTCGGTCGATCCGGGATCGCCGAAATTCGAAGACATGTTGATGCGGTCGAAATACCAGTGAACCGAAAGCAAGCCGCGCACCGCGTACTGCTCCTCCGGAATCTTTGAACTCACATCACGTTTCTCGCCGATGTACTTATAGAAATCCATGATCGAGCCGGGCACGACCGAGTGGAACGCACGCATACACGAAATCTTCCAGAACATGCCCATATTGATCAGGGTATCGTCCGCATCGATACGGATCACTTCATCCTTGTCCGGGATCGTGATCTTTTCTTCTCCCTGAATCGCATCCGGAATCAGATAATTCTTGGTATCATAGGAACGCGTTTTTCCCCAGTAAACGAAGAAATTGCCATACAGGACAGAGAAGATACATACCGCGATCATCATGCGTTTGGCGAACGCTTTCGGCTCGTTCCTCATTCCGGTCTGAAGGAGGATGAAGACAAGCATGCCAAAGATCGCGGAGGCTGCCACCGCGATAAAGTATGGCCAGTATTCTTCATCGTAAAGACCGATCCGGGAGATCTTTCCATCCTGCATCTGAGGCGTCAGAGCCAGCGCCATCACGATCGCAAGCGTAACGGCCAGTACCTGCCACGAAACACGCTGATAGCCCTTTTCAAGACCGTTATCCATGCTGATGATGGTAGCGAGAATCAGAATCAGTACAAACATGTAGAACCAGCGGGCATAGTAGGACGCGTTAAACGCAACAAAAAGCGCATTCAGACCGGGAATCAAGGCCATCACAAGCAGCGTGCGCATCAGACGGCTGAGCCAGTCGCGGCGACGATTCTGCATGTAGACGATCGCACCGGTACAGCTCACGATCGGAAGATAGGCTGAAAGTGAGGTCCACTTGGTATTCGCATCCGGAAGGAAGACCTGCTTCGAGGGAAGCTCCGGCGGGAAAAGGAAGCTGTTGATAATCGCAGGCAGTCTTTCCTTACTGCTGTAAAGCCACACCGCAAAGCCGCTCGGGAACTTGCTGACTCTGGAATTCTGAAGCACCGACAGCGCCGAAGGCACCATCAGAACAAAGCTCATCATAAAACCGATCACGGCTTCCATGGCAATGCCCCAGAATTTCCGCCAGCTCTTCTCGTAGCCGCCTGAAAACAGGCGAACGAAGTAATAAATGATGACGAATACTACTTCGCCGAAGAAGAAGAAATAATTGATCAGAGCGTTTAAGCAGACGGTCAGGGCGAACAGTCCTCTTCTGCCATTCTCCATCCACTCATCAAGCGCATAGAGCATCAGCGGGAAGAAAACGATTGCTTCATGGAAATGATTAAAGAAAATATTGTAGATCGAATATCCCGAAAAAGCGTAAAGCATGCCGCCGAGCATGGCGAAGATCTCATGCTTTACGTAGCGTTTCAGATAAACACAGGCAAACAAGGCGCAGCACGCCATTTTCAGCATCAGAAGCGGTCCGAGCGTATAAGGGACCCAGCTTGACGGAAGCGGAATCGTCAGGTAGAAGAACGGACTTCCCAGAAGATAAAAGGTATAGGAGCCGATCATGTTCGCGCCCAGGTCCGTATACCAGTTCCAGCCCCACTCCCCGGCCCGGATCGAATCATGAACATTCATGTAGAACGGGATCTGCTGGGAGTTAAAATCGCCGACAAACAGAAAATACCCCTGGTCATAGATCATAGCCGGCAGGAAAATCAAGGCTGCCGCCCCTAAAGTGATCAGGAACGTTTTGAGATATAATCGCTCAACCTTCACTGTATTCATCATAATCTCCATTTCGCGGTAAAACACCTTTTAACATTGTATCAAATTCAACATCAATAGTAAAGACAGAGAAACTTCTTCGATATGACAAAAGGGCAATCTGAAGGTCAGACTGCCCTTTTCTACACACATGCTTCTGTTTCTTAGAAAGCTGTTTTGGCTATATATGCATCGACCGATGTTTCACTGCATCCCAGAATCGAGATTGCCAGCTCATCCGCCTCACTCTCGCCAACTCCGACCTTATCTTTCAGATAAGTATCGATCAGTTGATACCGCTTGGAATAAGCCTCGGCTGTTTCAGCTCCAAGCTGAGTCAGTCCGGCGATCCCGCGCTTTTCTTCAAGAATTCCAAGATTCTTGAAGACTTCCATCATGCGATGGACGCTCGGTTTACTGACTTTGAGCGTGTCGGATAGATCCTCGAGTTTGATTTTGGCTCCCTGACCGCGCTCGTCTGTAATCTCCTTCAATACAAACAGATAACGCAGCTGAGATGACGTAAGATGCATGTTTTGCTCCCTCACTGATGAATTGTGGCAATATTTCTGCCTGTTACACTATTATATACGGACACGCAACACTTGCAGTATAGCCTTTCTTTATGCATTATTGCGCATTCTCGATTCTTTATAATAACACTACCTTTGATTTAATTCAAGAGAAAACGCACTTTCAATTGATATCTTAATTCAAAATTAATCAAATTCATGATATAATAAGCGCTGTTATTTTCACTGTAAAGGAATACTGCGGAAACCATGAATACACATGACTTTTATTATGACCTTCCCGAAGAGCTCATCGCACAGACACCGCTCGAAAACCGTTCCGATTCTCGGCTGATGCTGCTGGATAAGAAGACCGGTGAAATCGAGCACCGTCATTTTTATGAGATCCCGACGCTGCTTCGCCCCGGCGATCGTCTGGTACTGAATGACACCAAAGTATTGCCGGCTCGTCTGATCGGGCATCGCATTGACTCGGGTACGGAAGTTGAACTGTTGCTTTTGAAACGTCTGACGCTTGAGGAAGTTCAGCAGGCAGTTCCGGATCTGTCTGTTTCTGACGATCAGGCTTGTGTCTTTTGGGAAACGCTCGCCGGACCCGGAAAGCGCGCACGCCGCGGTCATCGGTTATCCTTTGGCGACGGCAGACTCAAAGCCGAGATCCTTCATGTGCTTGAAGACGGTAACCGAATCGTCCGCTTTGAGTTTCAGGGAGTATTTGAAGAGATCCTCGATCAGCTTGGCCAGATGCCTCTTCCTCCCTACATTCATGAAACCTTGAAAGACCGCGATCGGTATCAGACGGTATACGCACGCGAAGAAGGCTCGGCGGCAGCACCGACAGCCGGTCTTCACTTCACCAAGGATCTGCTGAAGCAGCTGGAGGATCAGGGAATCGGTATTTCCTATGTCACGCTTCATGTTGGACTCGGCACGTTCCGTCCGGTAAAGGTCGACCGCATCGAGGACCATGTCATGCACCGCGAAGTCTATCACATCAACGCGAAAACGGCTGAGGAGATCAACCGCACGAAACAGGAAGGCGGCCGCATCATTGCCGTCGGTACCACGTCCTGCCGCACCCTTGAATCCGCTGCTGATGATTCCGGTCGTGTGGTTCCGGGCGCATCTGAGACCGGGATCTTCATCTATCCGGGCTACCGTTTCAAGGTTCTCGATGGACTTATCACTAACTTCCACCTTCCTGAATCCACGCTCATCATGCTCGTGAGCGCTCTGGCCGGCTGGGACCATGTACTCGCTGCCTACAACGAAGCTGTCAAAGAACGCTACCGCTTCTTCAGCTTCGGCGACGCGATGTTTATTCACTGATCAAAAATGCCTTTCAACGGCAACAAAAAAGCTCAGCTGTAAAAGCTGAGCTTTTTTTCTTGCTTAGCGGTAGAAAATGTGTCCGCCATGTTCCGTCACATAGGTCAGATTGCTGTCGTGCCATCCGCTGTAGTATCTGGAACAGAAATACAGGGCACCTTCAGAGTAATCCTCACCATTCAGTGCGCGGTAAACAGCTTCTTTCACTGATTCTGTCGGAGTAACCATCCAATAGAATCCGGAACCGACCGGTTCAAACTGACCCGGTGCAAACACAACATCGTAAACCGATGAACCAAAGGTGCCTGCGTTAACACGGTTCAGAATGACGTTGGCAACCATGATCTGTCCGATGATATCCTCACTGCCGGCTTCGCACATAACGATCTGGCAAAGGATCGCGGCGTCATCATAAGGTGCCTCGTTGATCGACTTGTAGAGATCCCAGGGATCGGTCTCGCCGGTCACTTCTGTCTCGGCTTTCAGTGATTCTTGGCTTTCCTCTTTTTCGGAGGAATCCGAAGCTTCGGTCTCTCCATCCGTGGGTTCGGATGTCTCGGTTTCTGCCTGAGATCCACTTTCGGTGGATTCGGCAGCCTCGCCGGTTTTACTCTCTTCGGTTTCGCTTGACTCTTCCGCTTCGTAAGCTGTTTCGGTTGTTTCCGTCATTGTTTCCGTTTCCTGATAGTTTACGTCTTCGGAATAACTGTCTGCCTCATCAGCAGCCTCCTTCTCGGACGTAACGGTAACAATTTGGGCTGAAACTGCTTGCGCTGCCTCCTCGGCAGCCTCTTTGGTAACGGATTGATGTAACTCAAAAGAAACCGAGCCGCTCCCGGCAATTCGATTGTTGTTGCTTTCTCTGACTGCTTCCTGGATCGTGCCGCTGTAGGTATAAGCACTGATGTCGGAAGTGTGTCCGATCGTGACAGCTAAAATGACGCTGAACACGATAAAACAAAGTTTCCCTCTCAAATGAGCCTCCTTCCCGGGAATGGATAAACCATTCTCCAAGATTGAGTCCAGATGATGAAGTATTTCCTTTGCTGAAGTGATTGAAATTGCTCTTTTTCTCTATGTCTTCTAAGGTATCGCAAATGGATGTTCATCTGTGACCCTTATCAGGTATGAACTATTATACGGAGTTTATTCGCAAAAGTCAACTGTTACAGAATTATTTCGTGATTTTGCACAAAACTGTAACATTTCAAATGCGCTCTCCGTTTATTCGTCCTCCTCCGGATTCGGCATCGAAGCACCTTCAAATCCGCGCTGGAAGCCGTTGCCCGGGTCCTGACGCATCTCATCGCTTTGGTACTGGCGCTCCTGCTGATAGCCGTAGTCCTGACGGTAACCGTAGTTTCTGGGGCGTTCCTGATACGGACGCTGCTCATAGCCGCGGTTGTTGTAGCGAGGCTGATAATAATTGTTCACACGTCCGTAATCACTGCGGTACGTCTCGCCATGGTCCGTCTGGCCCTGCTGGTTCTCGTAACGTCTCATCGCAGCGGCCCGCTCAGCCTGATTGATCTCCTCAAGAGACAGCCAGTCATTGTTCGGACGGCAGATCAGACGGGCATCCAGATATGCCTTTTCCAGTTCAAGGATCGTCTGACCCTGATAGCTTCCGGAAGGATTCTTCAGCACGACGAGCGCTGCATCGGTTCTGGTATCATCGGCCAGTGCCAGCGGCAGCATCAGACTCATGCAGTTTCCTTTCGGATAGTAGCAAGGAACGGCCGTGCGGAAATTCCATCCGACGCGCTTGAGTGCGATCTCGATGGCATCTTCCATTCTGGCCTTCAGGCGGCGATAGATACGATCATTTTCAATGATGTAGTTGCTCAGTGCCAGATAAGCCTGCTTCTTGCGCTCTCTCGAGTTGGCCGTTTCCAGTTTTTCGATCAGCATCTGTGCTTCCTCATCCGAGAACGCACATTCTTTCAGGTAGTCGATCGGAAGACGATCGATATTGTCAATGATGATGTGCTCATAATCCGTCACCAGCGGAGCGGAGAGATCATAGAACAGATCGCTGATGCTGGTGTAGTAGTTTGCGATCTTCGGAAGCGGATTGAAATAGCTTGTCAGCATCTTGCCATAGCCGTCTTTGCCGCGCTGACCGGCGATCGCGAAGGATTCGAACTTCCACTCCGGAACCGAAGGATCCTCATCATGCTTGGAATTCGGAATGAAGCATGCGTAGATATCCTGATAACGGTTGTTGACAAGGCCGGTATTGAAGGCGGCAAAGTGGCCTTCCTCAATGCTGACCTTCTCTTCCTGCTGCAGGCGGTAGAACGTATACTGGATATACTTCTTGAGGATGTAGTAGCGTCCTCTCTCGCGGGTTCCGCGATAGTCCCAGTTCTCCGGCAGTGCCAGCTCAGCCAGCTCCTTCAAAAACTCCTGCCAGTATCCGATGTCGGCAAAATTCTCCAAACTCTTTCCCGGAGGAATGATGCGGCTTTCGTCCTTTTCATCTGCCTCTTCGGTATCCTGCTCTTTCTGCGGATAACCGACATAGCTTAAATACCACGGCTTGCCGTAGCTCTTTTCGTTCTTGCGCAGTACGGCCATCATGTCGGCATTGCCTTCCCAGGAGATCGGGAACATGATCATCGAGCCGCGCTGCTGGTAGGTCTGATCCGTCAGGCTCTTCTGATACGCCTCGCTCAGCTTCTGCGCCGGATCATCCAGTCCCTTGCGCATCAGATAATCCAGCACCTTCTGCGGAAGGTAGGCAAGACGGTCGAAGGTCGATTCTTCTTCCTTTTCGCGGGACCCTTCGGCTTTGTTTTCCGGAAGACGAGTGTTTTCCGCTGCCGCGATCTCATCGCGGGAGGGTTCGGATTTGAACGTCGATCCGCTCGAGGTTCCCGTAAAACGAACACTGCCGGAGGAAGAACGCACCATGGAATCCTGCGACCCGTCATCCTGACGGCGATAGTTTCCGTAATTGCGGCTGAAATTATTGTAATTCCGATTATAGCTTACACCGTAATAATTGCCGCGGTCACGGCTGTTCTGGAACTGATAGTCCTTCTCGCGTTTTGTAAACTCCGGCTCCGACATCACCATGTTATTATTCTGGTTTTCCGGCTCACGAGCTTCCGGTTTTTCCGGCGCGGAAACGGTTTCAGGCTTCTGGAAAATGGACAGGGAAACCATTTCGTTTTCCGATTCCTTCAGATCGGAAGAAACCGAAGTAAAACGTTTGTACGTAGGTTCGCTCGCTTCTTTCCAGTTGTGAATAATAACATTACAGTTGGAATGACCGTCTTTCTCATAATCTTCGATCTCAATGAATTCCGGGATATCCTGCATCAGGTTTTTCGTCTGGATATAGCCGAATTTTCTGGGGCTGATCCCGTTCAGGGAAAGCTCCTTTCCGACGACGGAAAGCGGATATTTCTCCTCGAGCGAGAATTTGGTAATTAACTTGTTGTAGATTTCAATTTTATCCTGTTTGGTAAGCATAGAATTATTCCCTTTCCTGCTTGTTTCTCAGCTTGTAAGATAATCTCATAATACTGTCCGTTAAATGAACATTTTCAACGATGACGTCCGGATTGACGATTTCCAGATCCGTCGATGCAAAATTCCAGATTCCCTTGATTCCGTAATCACATAAGAGCTCAGCCATCTTCAGCGCCTGAACCTTCGGAATCGCAAGAACCGCGATGTCGATCGCATTGTCACGGATGAAAACCGGTAATTCTTCATCGGCATGGATCACATGACCGGCGATCTCTGTCCCAATCAAGGCGGGGTCATTATCGAATATCCCGATAACATGAAATCCCCGCTTCTCAAAGTTCGGATAATTGGCAAGAGCTGCACCGATATGCCCTGCACCGATAATGATCACGTTGTGAGGCTGGTCAATGCCAAGGATCCGCGCTACCTCCGAGTAGAGCGATTCCACATTGTACCCGTACCCCTGCTGTCCGAATCCTCCGAAGTGATTAAAATCCTGCCTGACCTGAGAAGCGGTCAAGCCCATTTTTTCACTTAATTCTCCGGAGGAGATCCTTGTCACACCGTTTTGCAGGAGCTCTCCCAAATACCGATAATACCGAGGCAGCCTTCTGATGACAGCATCCGAAATATAATCATTTCGTTCACCCATTATGAAGTACTCCTTCTAAAAAAATAATGAATAAGACCATTATAAACACCCTTTATTGAAAACGCAACGACCATTCGGTCAAGTTTTCCAGTAATTTTATTCCTCTTTTCTCAAGACTGCCAGGACAGTTTGGAAGTACTCAGGCAATTCAGAATCGAAACGCATGTATTCACCCGTTACCGGATGCTCAAAGCCAAGGACCTTCGCGTGAAGGATCTGCCCCGGCCAAAAATCCATCCCTGCGATCTTTTTCCCCGCAGCGGTCGTCTCTTTCACGAGTCCGTACAACGGATCTCCCATGACCGGATGACCGATCGACTGCATGTGAACACGAATCTGATGCGTCCGTCCTGTTTCCAGGCGAACCTCCAGATAGGAATAGCTTCCGAGAGTCTCCAGCACGCGGTAATGGGTCACGGCCCGCCTGCCGTCCTGCCGCACGCACATCTTTTTCCGGTCCTGATCGCAGCGGCCGATCGGTTTATCAATGGTCCCTTCAAGTTCCTTAAAGGTTCCTCTCACGACCGTGTGATACACCCTTTCGATATCGTGCTCCTTCATTTTCTCCGACATCACCAGATGGGCTCTGTCGCTCTTACACACTGCCAGAAGCCCCGAGGTGTCCTTATCGATCCGATGCACGATTCCGGGCCTTAGAACCCCGTTAATGCCCGACAGACGGCCTTCAAAGGCATACATGAGTCCGTTGACCATCGTTCCGTCCTCGTGGCCGTGGGCGGGATGAACCACCAGACCTCGCGGCTTGTTGACGATCGCCAGATCCTCATCTTCGTAGACGATCTCCAGATCCATCTTTTCGGGCTTGGCATTCAGCTCCTTAGCCTCAGGGATCAGCAATTCCACCGTATCCCCTTCCTTGAGCTTATACCCAGCCTTCAGGATCTTTCCGCCTACGAGAAGATTTCCCTCCTCAAGCAGACGCTGGATCCTCGAGCGGGTCATTCCCTCAACCGAAGCGGTGACAAACACATCCAGCCGACTGCCGGCATGAGATGCGCCAACTGTTAATGAAACCCTTTCACTCATCCTTGCTCCAACCCATCTTGTCAAAAAACTCGTCCATCATCGTTTTGCGGAAGAAGCCGAAGACAAGCAGCATGCCGCAGCCGACAACGATCAGGCAGTCCGCGATATTGAAGATCGGGAAATTGATAAACAAGACCCGGATGTAGTCGATCACAAAGCCGAGCTTGACACGGTCGATCATGTTTCCGATATCACCGGAGAGGATAAAGATCATGGAAAGGATCAGGATCACACGATTAAACATGTTCTCCTTCTCGCCTTTCGCCGAAAGACGAAAAAGCACATAAGCGATCGCGCAGCCTGTCAGCGATCCAATGATCAGGAAAAGCCATTTCTGGTTCATCAGCATACGGAACGCGGCCCCTACATTTTCGGCATAGTAAAACTGCAGGATGCCCGGGATCACGGTCAACGGC
>ONYR01000182.1 GCA_900322165.1 uncultured Eubacteriales bacterium | reverse complement strand
CGGTCAGGCCTGCGAGTTCGACTATTCCGGAACTCAGGCTTGCAAAGCGCTTCGGAGCCTTGGCTATGAGATCGTGCTGGTTAACTCTAACCCGGCAACGATCATGACAGACCCCGAGATGGCCGATGTAACGTACATCGAGCCGCTGAATGTCGAGAGACTCGAACAGATCATTGAGAAGGAGCGTCCGGATGCATTGCTGCCGAACCTTGGCGGACAGTCCGGTCTGAACCTTTGCGCGGAGCTGGCGCAGGCGGGTGTGCTGGATAAATATAATGTGAAGGTTATCGGTGTTCAGGTCGATGCGATCGAGCGCGGTGAGGACCGTGTCGCGTTCAAGGAAACCATGAACAGCCTTGGTATCGAGATGGCGCGCAGCGAGGTTTCCTACAGTGTTGAGGAAGCGCTTGCGATCGCGGACAAGCTCGGTTACCCGGTCGTGCTCCGTCCCGCTTACACGATGGGCGGCGCCGGCGGCGGCCTTGTTTACAACAAAGAAGAACTGAAAACCGTCTGTGCCCGCGGTCTGCAGGCCTCGCTGGTTCACCAGGTCCTTGTCGAGGAATCGGTTCTCGGCTGGGAGGAGCTGGAGCTCGAGGTCGTCCGCGACAAAGACAACAATATGATCACGGTCTGCTTCATCGAGAACGTTGACCCGATGGGCGTCCACACCGGCGACTCGTTCTGCACCGCGCCGATGCTGACGATCTCGCAGGAGGTCATGGACCGTCTGCAGGATCAGGCGTACCGCATCGTCGAGCACATCGGTGTTATCGGCGGTACCAACGTCCAGTTTGCCCATGATCCGGTTTCCGACCGCATCGTCGTTATTGAGATCAACCCGCGTACCTCCCGCTCGTCCGCGCTGGCTTCGAAAGCCACCGGTTTCCCGATCGCGCTTGTCAGTGCGAAGCTCGCGACCGGCCTGACGCTCGCAGATCTCCCCTGCGGTAAGTATGGTACGCTCGACAAATATAAGCCGGACGGCGACTATGTTGTCGTTAAGTTCGCGCGCTGGGCCTTTGAAAAGTTCAAGGGCATCGAGGACAAGCTCGGCACGCAGATGCGCGCGGTCGGCGAGGTTATGAGCATCGGCAAGACCTACAAAGAGGCCTTCCAGAAAGCGATCCGCTCCCTCGAGCGCGGCCGCTATGGTCTCGGCCACATTCCAGCCTACGAAGAAATGACACTGGAGCAGCTGTTGATCAAGCTTGCAACGCCCTCTTCCGAGCGTCACTTCCAGATGTATGAAGCGCTACACAAGGGCGCGACCGTTGATCAGATCAACGCCGCGACTAAGGTAAAGCGCTACTTCATCGAGCAGATGCTCGAGCTCGTCCGCGAAGACGAAGCGCTCTCCGCGCTGAACGGCCAGATGCCTTCGGATGAGATGCTTAAGCAGGCTAAGCTCGACGGTTTCTCTGACAAATATCTCAGCCAGATCATCGGTGTCTCCGAGGATCAGATCCGCGAAAAGCGCGAGGCGCTCGGCATCACCGAGGCCTGGGATCAGGTCCACGTCTCCGGCACCGAGGACGCGGCTTACTACTACTCCACCTACAACGCACCGGACAATGACCCGGTGAACGAAGAAAAACCGAAGGTCATGATCCTCGGCGGCGGTCCGAACCGTATCGGCCAGGGCATCGAGTTCGACTACTGCTGTGTCCACGCGGCCAAATCGCTGAAGAAGCTTGGCTTCGAGACCATCATTGTCAACTGCAACCCCGAGACCGTTTCCACCGACTACGACACGTCCGACAAGCTCTACTTTGAGCCGCTGACGCTTGAGGATGTTCTGAGCATCTACCGCAAGGAAAAGCCGGTCGGCGTGATTGCGCAGTTCGGCGGCCAGACCCCGCTGAATCTCGCGGCAGACCTGAAAAAGAACGGTGTCAACATTCTCGGCACCTCGCCTGAGGTCATCGACCTCGCCGAGGACCGCGACCTGTTCCGCGGCATGATGGACAAGCTCGGCATTCCGATGCCCGAGAGCGGCATGGCCACGACAGCGGAAGAGGCAAAGAACATCGCCCACAAGATCGGCTACCCGGTCATGGTCCGTCCTTCCTACGTCCTTGGCGGACGCGGCATGGAAGTCGTCTACGACGATGAGAGCATGGACAGCTACATGGCCGCTGCGGTCGGTGTCACCCCGGATCGTCCGATCCTGATCGACCGCTTCCTGCATCACGCGCTTGAGTGTGAGGCTGACGCGATCAGCGATGGTACCCACGCGTACGTGCCCGCGGTCATGGAGCATATCGAGCTTGCCGGTATTCACTCCGGTGACTCGGCCTGCATCATCCCCTCCAAGCATATTTCCCCTGAAAACCTCGAAACCATCAAGGAATACACCCGCAAGATCGCCGAAGAGATGCACGTTGTCGGCCTGATGAACATGCAGTACGCGATCGAGGACGGCGTTGTCTTCGTGCTCGAGGCCAACCCGCGCGCATCCCGCACGGTTCCGCTGGTTTCCAAGGTCTGCGGCATCTCCATGGTGCCCCTCGCGACGGACATTATCACGTCGGAGCTGACCGGCCGCCAATCACCGGTGCCGGAGCTGAACGCGCACGAGCGCAAGATCCCGTACTACGGTGTCAAGGAAGCCGTCTTCCCGTTCAACATGTTCCAGGAAGTCGACCCGGTCCTTGGGCCCGAGATGCGTTCTACCGGTGAGGTGCTCGGTATTTCCCGCTCCTCCGGTGAAGCATTCTTCAAGGCAGAGGAAGCCGCCAAGAGCCCGCTGCCGCTGTCCGGAACCGCCCTGCTGTCCGTCAACAACCAGGACAAGCCTGAGATCGTTGACATCGCGCGCAGCCTCTACGAGGATGGGTTCAAGCTCCTCGCGACCGGCAGCACCTGCAAGCTGATCGCAGAAAACGGTATCCCGGTCGAGCGCGTCAACAAGCTCTATGAAGGCCGCCCGAACATCGTCGACTACATCACCAACGGCCAGATCCAGCTCATTATCAACTCTCCGGCCTTCAAGTCCGAGACCATGCACGACGACAGCTACCTGCGCAAGGCCGCGATCAAGTACAAGGTCACCTACATCACCACGATGGCCGCCGCCAAGGCTGCTGCCGAGGGTATCCGCCACCACCGCAAGAAGGTCGGCAACGGCACGGTCAAGTCCCTGCAGGATTGGCATAAGGAGATCCAGTAAGGCCTCGAACGCTCGTTGCTGCGCATGCAGTAGGCTGGCTAAACCTTATGGCTGTCG
>ONYR01000007.1 GCA_900322165.1 uncultured Eubacteriales bacterium | reverse complement strand
TTACACCTTTTCTTCCCATATGAAAACTCCCTTCATGATTAACAGTGATTTTGTTTTTCACTGTCTCTCATAAAGGGAGCATATCACCTTTCAAAAGCTTCCGGTCCTTTTTTGTATTTGGATGTGAAAATCGATCAGAATCCTTCGATGACTGACGCGTCAAGCCGGCGGAGGATCCCGCACACGAGCGCAACGGTGTTTTCAAAGTCATCCAGGGCAGTGTAGGTGTGGTGAGAGTGCGTGTAGCGCACCGGGCAGGCGATGACGATCGCCGGGGGTGCGCCCGGGGCGTTGTGGATCATTGCACCGTTCGTACCGCCGCCGCGCCTCACGGCCTTCTGAGTCCGGATCCCCAGCTCGTCCGCAATGGAAAACGCGTAGCGGATGAAGCGGGGATGCGTGATCATGGAAATATCCATGTACCGCAGCATCGGGCCGCGGTGGAGCCCGTTTTGAATGTTATACTCCGGCATGAAGGTATCGTCCGCCGGAGCGCCTTCGATGCAGATCGCGATGTCCGGCTTTACCTTCATGACCGCTGCCTTGCAGCCGCGCTCACCGACCTCCTCCTGTGAGGTAAGCGTGCCGACGATATCGACCCCGAGCTTTTCGCCTTGCAGGCGTCTCAGGCTCTCAAGCACCACGGCGCAGCCGATCCGATCGTCAAACGCCTTGCCGAGGCAGACCTGGTTCGCCTCATTGTATTCCATCGTGACCGCCGGAACCGCGGGGCAGCCCGGCCCGATGTGGAAGGTCTCCATCACTTCGCGGCGGGAGACCGCGCCGATATCGATTACCATCTCTTCGATGGAAGGAGCCTTGTTTTTCTCCTCCGCGCGCATGAAATGCGGCGGTTTGGAGGCGAAAATGCCGGAGATAAGCTTGCCGTCTTCCGCGCGGATCCAGACTTTGGACGAAGGAATGTTCGTGGGGACCCAGCCGCCGAGCGTGACAAATTCCATGGTTCCGTTGTCGCGCACGGACTGGATCATGAACGCGGTCTCATCGCTGTGCGCGTCAAGCATCAGCACCGGCTTGTCCCCGGTGTTTTCTTTTCGGTAGAGATACAGATTGCGGATCTTGTCTTCCTCGATGTGGGAAACCGCATCCGGAGCCGACTGATCCATAAAGTCGCGGGCGACCTTCGTGACATCGTCTTCGAAGCCGGACGCGCCGAAGGCGTTGGAGAGATTCTCGATTAAGCGAAAGGTGGACTGATCCATGGCGTTTCTCCTTTCCGTGCCGGGCGTTAAGCCTCTTCCGGCATGGCAACGGCTTCCTTCTTAATATATTTCAGCGAGTTGTACACATAGAGGCAGGAGAGTGCGAGGAACGGCAGGCCGAGGAAGAGGAGCGATTTTTTGCCGGTGATGCCGGCAAGACAGCTGAAGGTCGTCGCCACGGCAGTCGCGATCATGCCGATGTTGGTCATGTGGCGGGTGATGCGCTCACAGGCTGCGGCCTTCTTCTCAGGCGTGTCGTAGATGACAAAATCCTCATGAGAGCGGAAATACGCCCAGTATTTCGTGCGCTGAACGAGTACCGCGCCTTTGGCATACTGCTCGCGGACGAGCGCGGACACGTCCTCTTCGGACAGCCCGGCCAGAGAGGCAACGCGGTAGACCCACTCACCTCGTTTGCAGTAGCCGAAGGTGTAAACACCATCCTTGAACTCCTCCATCGCACGGCCGCGCAGGGCCATGTCGGTGAGGTACTGTTCTTCCTTTTCGTAGTCAAACGTCTTGATAAACTGTTTCATGGGAAACTCCTTTTTTTATTTTACGTAATTGACAAGATTTCCGATGCCTTCGATCTCGCACTCGACCTTGTCGCCGCTCTTCAAGAAGCAGGGCGGCTGCATGCCCATGCCGACGCCGGCGGGCGTGCCGGTCGCGATGATCGTGCCAGCCTTCAGGGTCATGCCCTGCGTGAGCATCGAGACGATCTCATCGATCGTCGTCAGCAGGTTCTCCGTGTTGGAATCCTGCCTGAGCTCTCCGTCCACGCGGCAGCGGATCGCAAGCGCCGGCGGGTAGGCGATCTCATCGGCGGTGACGATGCACGGCCCCATCGGGGTGAAGCCGTCGAGGCTCTTGCCGAAATACCACTGCTTGTGCCTTGTCTGGAGCGTGCGGGCGCTGACATCATTCAGAACCGTATAACCGAAAATGTAGTCCTTCACCTGCTCCGGGGCAACGCCAAACGCATCCTTTCCGAGGATCACTGCAAGCTCGCACTCATAATCCAGCTTCTCGACAAGGCCCGGATACGAGGGAATCGTGCCTTCGGGACCAGGCGCGGTGTTCACGCGCTTGGCAAAGAAGATCGGGTACGGACGCTCTCCGCCGAAAGCGGTATCGGAGAAGCGGGCGGCCTCTTCGCGGTGCGAGGCATAGTTGAGCCCAAGGCACACCACGTCCTGAAGCGGATGCGGAATCGGTGCGAGAAGCTCAGCCTCAGCGAGCGGAAGCGGTTTCAGGAGCGGATCGTCCGCGTTTTCGGATGCGCTCTTCAGGGATTCGAGATCGACCAAAACGCCGCGGCTGATGAGATCGTTGATGGAAGCGACGGAAGGAATGGGGTAGAGCACCTGTCCGTCGCTGGAGGCGCAGGGGATCTCACGTCCTTCCCGCAGCATCGTGTAAAAACGCATAAAGAGGCTCCTTTCGGTTGATTTTCAGGGGTAGTTCTGTTATGATACACGACGCTATTATACCATAAATCTCCTGAAAAACGAATCAACATGAACGCTTCCCAAAATCCTTTCCGCCGCCTGTTTGGCGGCTTCCGCGAGGGCTTCGGACGCCAGCTCTACACGCTCGTTCTGCCGATCGTGATCCAGAACCTGATTACATCGGCCGTCAGCATGATGGACGTCGTGATGCTCGGGCAGGTGGATCAGACCTCGCTCGCGGCCTCGTCCCTTGCCTCGCAGGTCCAATTCCTGCTTAACATTGTCTATTTCGGCCTCAGCTCCGCCCTTGTGATCCTTGCCTCGCAGTACTGGGGCAAGCGCGATATGAAG
>ONYR01000092.1 GCA_900322165.1 uncultured Eubacteriales bacterium | reverse complement strand
GCAGGCAGACAAGTATGAACCCGTTTGCCAGACCGTTTCCGTCACGGTAGCCAAGACCGCGATGCCCGCTTCAGACCTTGTTTACACGGCTTGGTTCCATGGTGACTGTCTCGCGGACTATTATCATGTTCCGGTCTTCAGCGAGACCCATTGGCAGCTCATGCAGGCACAGATCGAAACCGCCGTGAGGTATGGTCAGACGATGATCCTCGTGCCGCTCTTTACCCCGCCGCTTGACACCGAGGTCGGCGGCGAGCGCACCACGATCCAGACGGTTCAGGTATGTGTGGACGATGCCGGATATCACTTTGATTTCACGCTTTTCGACCGCTTCATCCGCATGGCTCAAGACGCCGGCATCCGGTACCTTGAAATGTCGCACCTTTTCACCCAGTGGGGAGGCAAGGCCTGCCCGAAGATCATGGGTGTGGCGGATGGTGAGCTGAGGCAGCTTTTCGGCTGGGACCATGCGTCGGATTCGCCTGAGTACACGGCTTTTCTTCAGGATTTCCTTCCCGCGCTGGTTTCCCATCTGGATGATCTTGGCCTTCGCGGCCGTGTCTATTTCCATCTGACGGACGAGCCTCACGCGGATCACCTTGAGCAGTATCTGAAGCTGAAAATCATTGTCGAACCGCTTCTCTCCGGCTACCCGATCATGGACGCGATGAGCGATTACAACTATTTCACGCGCGGCGTCACCAAGCTCCCCGTTGTTGCGACGGATGCGCTTGAGCCGTTCCTCGCGGGCGAGCGTCCGGAGGAATTTTGGGTCTATTATTGCTGCAGCGAGGGCCATCACTGCCTC
Source organism: uncultured Eubacteriales bacterium (assembly GCA_900322165.1). Lineage (GTDB taxonomy): Bacteria > Bacillota > Clostridia > Lachnospirales > Bianqueaceae > RUG760. The sequence continues at coordinate 3,493 of ONYR01000092.1, read as the reverse complement.
TCCAACCGCTTTATCGACATGCCAGGCTACCGCACGCGCATCCTCGGAATTCAGATGTTCATGGAGAACGTCCGTGGCTTCCTGCAGTGGGGCCTGAACTTCTACAACTCCCAATACTCGATCCGTCACATTAACCCGTTCGAGACCACCGATGCGGACGGCGCGTTCCCGGCCGGTGATCCGTTTGTCCTCTACCCGGGCGCAGACGGAAAGCCCATCCTTTCGCAGCGCCTTATCATCTTCCATGAAGCGATCCAGGACCTAGCCGCGCTTCGGCTCCTCGAAAAGAAAAAAGGCCGCGAATTTGCGGTCTCCTTGATCGAGCGCCTCGCCGCGCAGTCGGTCACCTTTACGGATTACCCGGTCGGCGAGGACTTCCAGCTCCAGCTCGCCGAAGCTGTCCGGAAGGCACTTGGGGAAGCTTAACTGCCGTGTTCTTTCGCTGTCTTTGATTTCACAGCTTGATTACTTTCTCTGACGTTGCGTTTTACCGATACAAAGGGCGTAATGGCTGTTTGTATCGGTATTGATACTGGTGTGTATCGCCAATATTGCCGATACAAAGGGCGATACTGCTGTTTGCATCGGTACTTAGAACTCGGCTGTTTGGGTTTTTTACCGATACAAAGGGCGATACTGCTTTATGTGTAGGTAGTTTTCGACGCCAAGGTGCTTGGCAATCACCGATACATTGCGTAAAACTAACTTATGCATCGGTAATCTCAGAGGCGAAGCCTTCACTTCACACCGATGCAAAGGGCAAAAATGCCACATGTATCGGTATTCAAGGCTTTCTCCGCCAAAAACATACCGATGCAAAGCCAAATGATCCGCCGTGTATCGGTATGTCCAAGGAGCAAGAGGCATGGAGCGGCTCGAAAAAATCAAAACCCCGGTGAGACACATAATGGTATCCCACCGGGGTTCTTTTTTTATGAATTCCCATGCAATCATTCAAAACCTGTTGTGCGTGAGACGCGTGTTTTAAGCAGCCTTACTCCTCCACCACGGTAATCTTCCACTCATACAGCTTGGTTCTGAGATTGTCCCAGGCTTCGACGGAAGCATAATTGTTTTCGAGGGTTACGATCACGTTCTCTTCGCCGGTCACGAGGGCTTCGATCTCAGTCAGGGTGACTTCTTTGTCGTCGACATAGTACTTGTCCTGCTTGACAACGATGACAACCTTTTTCTCCTTTGGCACAGCCGTTTCTGAGGAACTCTCTTCTACCGAGCTCTCGGACTGTTCCGACTCTTCATTGGATTCAGATACGATCTCAGACGATGTTCCGGATCCCTCTCCGGTTCCCGCTCCAAAGCCAAGTCCGGCCCCAAAGCCAAGCCCGTTCCCCTGCAAAAGCGCGATGATCAGCGCGATGACTGCTACGCCGCCAACGGCTCCGCCGACTCTGCGGCCGGTCTTTTTCTTTGTCTTGTTTTCGCTCATTGTCTCCTCCTTCAGCGCTCGTTTAGCGCTTCACTTTATTGATAAAACATTTGACACCGCACTCCCGCTCGAGGTCTTCGACCGCACCGTTGATGAGGTCGAGATCCGTCTTGGAGAAGTTCGGGTCATGGTAATTGTACTCTACCGTAATCAGCAGGAAATCCGGCTCTGTCTCTTTCCAGACCGCATACAGCACCTCATACAGTTCCCGCTGCATCTGCGCGTTCTTAACCGCACGCCGCTCCGGCGAGAGGTCAAAATCGTGAACAAACGTGACGATCCTCCCGGCCTCCATCTCGCCAACGCCCTGATCCTTGTAGATCGTGATGTTGACAAGGTTTGACGCAGATTTCTCTTCATCCTCGTAGCTTGCGCAGATCAGCTGCAGGCTCACCGAGTCACCGAGAAGCTCCTCAAACACCTTGTCCCGGTCAAAGCTCTCCTCCCCCGCTGCGGCCTTCAGCTCCGCGTTTTCCGTCTCGAGCTCTTCAATGATCGAAGCCTGCAGCGCGTCACGCGCTTCAAGCTCATCGATGATCTGAGTCTGCAGCGTGTCCCGCGTCTCCAGCTTTTCGATCGAGCTGCGGGCTGCTTCGAGCTGCTCCTGTGCGGCCTCTGCCTCCGCCCTCGCCTCCTGCGCGCTGGCGTTCACCTCCATCGAGGCCTGCCCAAGCTTACAGATCACCACGAAAAGAATGATCATGATGACGTCAAGAAGCGAGGTAAAATCGAGCAATATGTTTCGCTTATTCATATCCGCGCCCTCTACTCGTCCTCGGAAGGAAACAGAAGATGGTCGCAGTGCTTTTCGTTGTCTTCGATCTTATAGTTGATCCGCGCATCGACCATTTTGTAGATGATCGCGAACACAATGCCCCACACCGTCGAGGTCAGGGCGGTAAAGAAGCGGCCGATGTCGATATCGCCGATCATGCTCACCATCGGGATCAGAGACCAGACCGTCCCGAGCATTCCGAGAAGCGGGAAAATCGCGGTGATGTTCGTAAACATGCCGTAGGCTTGGTTCATCTTGACCCGCGCCTCCAAAAGCTCCGCGGTCTTCAGCGTCACATCGCCCGCCGTATGCGCATGGATCTTTTTCTGCCCCAGCTTAGGCAGTCGGCTTTCGCGGTCGATCGGATTGAAATGCCCGTACAGAAGATCGGTATACTTTTGCACCTGCAGGAAGACATATAGGTTGGCGCCGGCCGCCAGAAAAATCAGAAAATCAAACTTTAAGAAGCTTTCAGCAAAAATCCTGAGGATCCCCATCAGCCCCTCCTTTCACGCGGTTACATCGAACTTACCTATGATGATTTACTATAACAGAATACACCCCTGATTGCAACACGACGGCTTCTCCTGCCTCTCAGTATCCTAAACAAAACCTGACTCGCGTCCGCTGCTGCCTCGTCGAAGGTAACAGCTTCCCCGGCCACGACATCTACCAGCTGCCCGCCCACACCCCCGATCGGATCGGGATGTATGCGAAGTTTTTGGTTTAAAATATACGGACGTCTTTAGTCAAGCATGTTTTCGGACTGAACCGCATTTTGCGGAATCGCCAGTCCTATACCTTACTGTCTTAGATTTAAGTCAGTCAGACTGAAATGTCACTTTATACGGCTCCAGTCCTACAGTTTTTCTTGCTCTACTTCCGGAGTAGGACTGGCGCTATCTCATGTAGTCTTCCAGTCCTACAACCCGAGCGAAAACCTATCGTAATACAGCCTTGTCCCTAGGACTGCTTCTAGCTATATTTGTTTTTCAGTCCGACTCATTATTATTTCTGTCCAAAGCCCTAGGACTGGACACCCGATTTTCTCCTGTCTCGTCTCACTCAGCCTTGTACAGCACTTTATCTCATAGGACTGCAGGCGACAAACAGTAAGATTCAGTCCTAGTCTCTTCAGAATCGATTACGGAACCGTAAGAAAATGGAAGGGCCTGAGAAATGATTTTGAACTGCTACCCGTCAAGAGGACAATGAAAAATCATAAGATTTTTGCAACCAGTAACACCATTGTTACTGGTTGTTTTTATGGT
>ONYR01000280.1 GCA_900322165.1 uncultured Eubacteriales bacterium | reverse complement strand
GGTATCTTGAGATACACCGCAAGAATTCGCTTCGCGAATTCTTGCCGCGTTGCCCTTCGGGCAACGCGTGCGCCTGTAGCTCAGGGGATAGAGCAGTGGTTTCCTAAACCATGTGCCGGAGGTTCGAATCCTCTCAGGCGTACTGACCCGGTCAACAAAAAAGAGAGAGCCGGGATAAGAGGCGGGCAAGCTATGTCAGAAAAAAACCTAACTACCGTGATCCGTGACTCCTTGAAATATCAGGAGCAGGAGAGCGCCAAAGCGGTGCTCGGGGAGATGGGAAGTTGGCTGCTGATCATACTGGGGGCTTTGGCGGCAGCACTCCTTCTTAACACCTTCATCATTGTCAACGCACAGGTAACCAGCGGGTCGATGGAGCATACGATCATGACGGGTGATCGCGTGATCGGTCTTCGTGTCAGCTACTGGTTCGAAACACCCCAGAGGGGCGACATCGTCTTTTTCAAAAACCCGGACGATGAATCGGAAATCTTTGTCAAACGCGTGATCGGGCTTCCCGGTGAGACGGTTGAGATCAAAGGCGGCGTCACGTACATCGATGGTGTCGCGATCGAAGAATCGTATCTCGCGGAGCCTGCGCGGGAGCTTGATTTCGGACCGTACACGGTCCCGGAAGGGTGCTTCTTTATGATGGGCGATAATCGTAACAACTCGAGCGATTCCAGATACTGGGTGCATACCTATGTCCAAGAGAGCAAGATTCTCGGAAAGGCATACTGGATCTACTATCCGCGTTTTGAAAGCGTGGAGTGATTGATAACTTAGCCGCTGAAGCGGTTTACAAACCCAAAAAAGTCAGGAGGTGTGAAACACACCTCCTTTTTTCGTCCAAGCGATACACATTTCCGGAAATCGGGAAAGTAACATCAAAAAGGCCGAAGCCGGTAAAAAGCAGGAAAACCGTAACAAAACAAAATAAAACAAAACCACCAGCTTGGCTGGTGGTTTTGTTAATGTCAGATGATTGTAAAAGCTTTTTCCGATCAGGCGAGGATCGTGGATCAGTCCATGTATCCCTGTGCGCAGAGGAGCTCGGCGAGCTCGACTCCGCCGCCGGCAGCACCGCGGAGGGTGTTGTGGGACAGGCAGACAAACTTGATATCGTACTGGGAATCCTCGCGAAGACGTCCGACGGAGACGGCCATGCCGCCCTCGAGCTCACGGTCGAGGCGGGCCTGCGGACGGTCGGGCTCTTCGAAGTAGTGGATGAACTGTTTCGGTGCGGAGGGAAGCTCAAGCGCCTGCGCGGGAGAGGTGAACTCGGCCCAGATCTTCTTGATGGCTTCGAGGCTCGGCTTGCGCTCAAAACGAGCGAAGACCGCAGCGGTGTGACCATCGCTGACCGGAACGCGGAGACACTGGGTCGTGATCTGGACGGAAGTGTCGTTGACGATCTTGCCGTCTTCGACATGACCCCAGACCTTCAGAGGCTCCTGCTCCGACTTTTCCTCTTCGCCGCCGATGTAGGGGATGACGTTGTCGATCATCTCAGGCCAGCGCTCAAAGGTCTTGCCGGCGCCGGAGATCGCCTGATAGGTGCAGGCGAGAACGTGGGTCAGGCCGAACACATCCTTGAGAGGGGTCAGGGCCGGAACATAGCTCTGGATCGAGCAGTTGGACTTGACCGCGATAAAGCCGCGCTTGGTTCCGAGACGCTTGCGCTGCGCTTCAATGACAGCGGTATGGTCGGAGTTGAGCTCCGGAATGACCATCGGGACGTCCTCGACGCCGCGGTTGGCGGAGTTGTTGGAGACGACCGGGATCTCGGCCTTGGCATAAGCTTCTTCAAGGGCGCGGATCTCCGCTTTCGGCATATTGACAGCACAGAACACGAAATCAACTTTTTCCTTCATTGCGGCGATATCCGTCGCATCGATAATGACCATATCGGCCATCGACTCGGGCATCGGAGTTTTCATTGCCCAGCGGCTCGCGACGGCTTCGCGATAGGTTTTGCCCGCGCTCTGGGCGCTGGCGGCAAGAGCGGTAACATGGAACCAGGGGTGGTTCTCCAAAAGGGTGGCAAAGCGCTGACCGACCATGCCGGTCGCGCCGACAATGCCGACACGATAGTTTTTCATGGTAAAACTCCTTTCACTGGCAAAAGGATCAACTTTTCGACCATCTTACCATCCGTCACCCCCCCTGTCAACGAACACATACGCCGAAAAATAAAGGGAAAGAAGAGATTTTGTTGACAGAATGGAAAACCCCTTGCATTCCTTGCCGTTCCTTCGTATTATAATACTACTTAGATTTATTTCAGAGAAAACAGGAACCAGCTTCGGCTTGGAGGGGAAGGCTATGAAAAAGAGACATTTATTGAGCATTACCGCCCTGATGATGGCTGCGATGATGCTGCTGAGTGCATGTACGTTCGGCCAGACGTCGCATGTTCGCATCGATAACCCGAACTCGTCATCCTCGACGGAGCAAAGCGAATCCTCGTCGAGACCGAGCGGAAAGGAAGACGCGAAAAACGAGTCGGATGCGAAGAAGGTCATTCAGCTGATCGATGCGATCGGAACGGTCACCTTGAACTCGGAGACAGCGATCAACCGTGCGCGCACGGCCTACGATGCGCTCTCGGAAGCGGCGAAAGCGCTTGTCACCAATTATCAGACGCTTGTCAACGCGGAGATGTCGCTTGAAAATCTCAAGTCGGAAGCGGACAGTTCAGCACTGCGAGAGAAAGCGGATTACGTTATCGGACTGATCAGTGCACTGTTCCCGCTGTCTTTCAGCAGCGACGGGCAGGTCGCGGAGGCCCGGGCGGCCTATGACGCGCTGCCGGAGGACGCGAAAGCGCTTGTCACGAATTATCAAACGCTCTTGGACGCGGAAGCGGAAGTTCCTTATGTGATGGAAGCGCTTTATGTTGTCAGCATGATCGAATCGATCGGAACCGTTACACTTGACAGCGAAAGCATGATCACTGCCGCTCGTTCCATGTACGAGGCGCTGAGTGCCAAAGCGAAGGAATATGTGTCCAACTATCAGACGCTGCTCGACGCGGAAGCGGTGCTGGAGGATCTGAAGCAGGGTACGGTGACGGAGGCGATGGCAGACGCTGCGTTCTCGATCTATGATTTCTGGTGGGGCGAAGAGGAAGACGGTTACTACATCATTCTGAACTATACCAACAAGGATACCGTGAAAACCATTACGGATCTTTCGATCGAGATCGGTTTTACCGATGACAAGGAAAATCCAATCATCATGGACGGCTTCACTTCGGAGACACTGCTTCTGCTTGATCATGACGATATCGCTCCGGGACAGTCGGTGGACGGGGATGAAAACTTCTGGGGACCGGTCACCTGCACCGGATACGAACCGACCTGGGTGTTTATCTATTCGGTAGAGATCACCTACACCGACGGAAGCACGCTGCTGATCGATGGAGACGCGATCTACGCGGTCTGCGACTGGAACTGAGCCGAAAGGCTTTGGAAGGGCACAGCGCAAGAGAGCGCGGCAGTGAAACAATCAAACCAATGCCAAAAAAAAACAGCCGGCGGCCGAAAGGAGCCGGCTGAAACCATTCTGAAGGAAAGAAGGAGAGAAGAATGAAGCCGTTTTGGAAAAAGCTGTTAAAGACGGTAGGGATCGTGTGTGGCGTGATCGTGGGCATGCTGGCCCTGGCGCTGGCGGTGGCCTCGATTGCCGAGTACCGTCCGAAGGAGACAGAGACGCTGGAGCTGGTTGGAAATGGGTCGAAAACGCTCGCGATCGGTGATGAGTTTACGGTGGTTTCCTGGAACATCGGCTACGGCGGGCTCTCGGAGACCGCGGACTTCTTCATGGACGGCGGCGAGGGCGTGCGCACGCAGGATAAGGACAGTGTAACGGCCAATACGCAGGCAGTGATCAATGAACTTCAGGGGATCGATCCGGATGTGGTGTTTCTGCAGGAGGCGGACGTGAATTCGACCCGCTCCTGGCACATCAACCAGGTACAGATGATCCGTGAGGCGCTGGCCGGTTTCCAAAGTTCCTTTGCGAATAACTTCAAGGTCCTGTGGCTGCCGTACCCGATCCCGATGATGGGCCATGTGGATTCGGGCATTCTGACTCTCTCGAAATATACTGCCTCGGAGGCGACGCGCCTTCAGCTTCCCTGCCCGTTCAGCTGGCCGGTTCGCACGATGAACCTGAAGCGCTGCCTTGACGTGACACGAATTCCGATCGAGGGATCGGACAAGGAGCTGGTGCTCGTGAACCTGCATCTGGAGGCCTATGACGATGGCGAGGGCAAGATCGCACAGACCGCGATGCTCGCAGAGCTTTTGCAGAAGGAGTACGACGCAGGAAACTATGTTATCGCGGGCGGTGATTTTAACCAGAGCTTCAACTCGATCGACACCTCGATGTATCCGCTGCAGGGCGGTGACCTCTGGGAGTGCGGCGAGCTTGACACCACGCAGTTCTCGCCCGTCTGGCAGTTTTTGATGGACACGGAAGCTCCGACCTGCCGCTCACTGGACCGACCGCTGGATCTTGGCGATGCGACGTTCCAATATTACATGATCGACGGATTCATCGTTTCGGACAATCTGACCGTCGAATTCCTTGAAACGCAGGACCTGGGCTTTGCAAATTCCGATCATAACCCGGTGGTTATGACCGTCATGATTGGAGAATAATATGTTTGAGCTGAAGAAGTTCCACGCACCGGATTTTGAAGCACTCGGTTTGATGCAAGCGCCGGACTGCCGGTTTGAGCCGGCTCCGAAGGACGCGGTAGCGCCGGAAGGCTACCATGCGATGAGCATCTACCCGGAATATTTTAAGGTAAACGGGGAGTGGAAGCTTGCCGAGGAATCGCGCATGGACTGCGTGCCGATGCTTGAGGACGGGAAGATCATCGTCCGCGAGTTCCGCCTTCTGAAGAAGGGGGACCTTGTGGCGGTGGGCCGCACGGAGACCGGCGAGGACGGCATTTTTGTCTGGCCGAACGGGTTTGCGGAGCAGGGACGATTGAAGGAGACCTTTGCGTTCCGGCAGGGGCGTTCCCGTGAGACCGCGTTTTCCCGTGATTATGACGAGCTCTACGAGCTGCTGCGTCACGAGCGCAAGCATGGATACACGGTCTGGGTCATGGGTCCGGCCTTTGCCTTCGACAGCGATGCGCGCGCGGCGTTTTCCGCGCTGATC
>ONYR01000200.1 GCA_900322165.1 uncultured Eubacteriales bacterium | reverse complement strand
GCCTGTGTATCTGCTATTAGCATCATTCGGGAACAACTGATCCGGCAAAAATGACATTGCTATGTTGATTTTGCCGGATTGATCCTGAATAATCTCGCAAAAAGAATCATTAAGACACCGAAACTGTACTTCATGGATACAGGGCTCTGCGCATTCCTGTGCGGTTGGTCGGATCCCCGAATATTGGAAGCATCGCCAATGGCGGGAGCCTTTTTTGAGACATATGTTGTCAGTGAGATTGTAAAAAGTATCAGGAAGGCAGGGAAGAGGATTGAATACTCCCTGTACTATTACAGAGATCGTGATCAGAAGGAAGTCGACCTTCTGTATATTAAAGACCAGACTATTTATCCGATAGAGATAAAAAAAGGAATCGGAAAAGACAAAGCAGATAAGAACTTTAAGGTTCTGGAGCAGTATAAAATGCCGATTGCGACCGGCCTGGTGATCGATACTTCCGAACGCTTGTTTCCGCTCAACAGAGAAACCTGGTACTGTCCTGTTGGGATGATCGGATTGTGACTGCCCTCCGCTAAAACAAGTCCAAATTACTATCGAGATAGATCGCCTCTCTCACTTTCAGCTGGTATTCCGGCTTCGTCAGGTAATAAAGCAAAAACTCCAGAATAATCGCGCTGCCGAGGCTTCTCCCTTCGATCTTGAACTGGGAGAAGCCTTTTGGCAGGTATACGTTTTGTATGTCCTGAATCCCGATAAACATGGGACTTTCTATCGCATCCGAGAATCGATAGCCTCGGTCAGCGGTCGGCGAGGCACAGATGTGATCCGCGCACGCTTCGCCCAGATTCTTCCGGCTGACGTTTTCGTAGCAGGCTTTTCGATCCGGACAGCCCACCCAGCAGCATTCGTTGCAGAGAAATTCGACCTTCCGCTTCAGAGGATCGCTCAGCGTATCCAACTCGCCAAAAGCCTTATTCAGTCTGAAATCCGGAACAACAAACCGAAACTCCGGCCGCTCCAGCTCCTTTTTCAGCTCTTCAAATCTCGTCAGTACTTTGGTGGTCGAAGAGACAAAGTAAAACCCTGGATAGTTATTCTGGAGATAGTCCAGAAGCAGGTCGGATGTTACGATCACGCCGTTTTCGGCTCCGCCTCGTGCACCGCTTTTTTCGAACAGCTCGCAAAGCTTGTTGCACCGCCTGTCGCTCAGATGTTCCGCCCCTAGCAGCGAGTTGCTGAAGGTCAGCCTCGCGGAGATCCCGTACTCCTCCATCAGCGCTGCCACTTCGGATGGCTCCACGTCTCCAAATCCGACCCGTCCGCCGCCCCATAGGCAGTCCGCGGGCGCGCCGTAAACCGATCCGATCGCGCACCATTCATAAAAGTACTCTCGGTGTTCTCTGTATAAAGGAAGAAAAGCCCGGTACAGCTCCGTGAACTCGAAGAGTCCCGGCAGGTGGTAACAGGCTTTTTTGACTTGATGATTGACTTCCATGGCTGCCTCAATTTATTTCTTCGCGTCGCCGATGCCGCCGTCGGTGCTTCCGAACCCGCCGGTCCTCGTTTCGGTTACTTCCTCTTCGTCAGCGACTCCGTAGGGGACAAAGATTCCCTGCGCGATGCCGCCTCCGGCAGGAATGTGCACGGTTTTGCCTTCGCGGGAGTCGTTCGTCATTTTAACTTTAATGGAACCTTCATTGGCTGCGCCGTAATAATCACTGTCGATGACGCCCACCGAATTATCAAGCTGAAGGCGATATTTAAACCCAAGACCGCTTCTCGGAACGATCAGCAGGACATAATCCTCCCGCATCCAGCTGCGGATCCCGGTCGGCACCAGAACCGTTTCTCCTGCCGCAAGCGTGATCTCAAACGGTGTTTTAAAGTCGTAGCCGGCCGAGCCCTTGGTCGCGCGCTTGGGAAGCTCGATCGCCTCATACATCAAGCAGATCTCATCCTCCGAAAACTCAGGATGGGCGGCTTTCATATCCTCACAAAACTGCGTATAACTGATTTTTTCAAACCTTGCAATCATGTCTTCTCCGATCCTCGCGGCTGCTGCCGCTTACTGTTTTTTTGAAACAAACCGATTATACCATGATCCGGCCTTTCGGTCTATTCCGGTCTATTTCATAAAGGAGTGGCATTTCAATCCATGAGCCGCGCTTGATTTGAAGTGGTAAGCTAAAAAAATTATGCCGCAGCAGAAACCCGTTTTTTCCATTTGCCGGAAATAAGGTAAACACCGCCGATTAAAAAAGGTACCAGGCCGGCCAGCGCGTTGCCGTACCAGAATCCCCGGATTCCCCATTCCAAAGCAACGCCTAACAGCAGCGCGAATCCGATCCGGCACACAATGCCGTCAAGCAGCGCAACCGCCAGATTCAATTTGGAGTTGCCCGAGCCGTTTATGAGCGCGAAATTGGCCGGACGCAGGGTCGAGCCAAGATACTGAACCATCGCGACCGGAACATAGGTGAGAGCCATGGTAAGTACCGCCGCGTCGTCCGAAAACAGGCCGAACAGCCACTCCGGGCGAAGAAACGTAATGACGGCAAAAATCGACGCGGGAATCGCCACGACCAAGAGAGCTGTATAGACGATTTTCGGGACCCTTTTAATCTTCCCGGCACCAAGCGCCTGCGCGATCATAGCGCCTCCGGCGGACGAGATAGCCTGCGAGACAATGCCGATCATGCTTTCCAGTTTCCGCGCCACTCCCGTGACCGCGACCGCAACCGTGCCGTAAGCGTTGATATATGAGTTCACAAAAAGCATGGAAAAAGTGACAGCCGCTGACTGAATGACCATGGGGATGCCAAGAGAAAGCAGTGGCCGCGTGACTTCCTTATATAAACGGAAATGGGCCGGATGAAAATCAAAGCGGATCTCCTCTCTGTTTCGGTACAGTAAGGTTAGCGCGAAAATGAAACTGACCGCCTGACCGATGACCGTGGCGAGAGCCGCGCCGAACGGGCCCATTCGAAAAACTCCGACAAATAAAAGATCCAGAATGACGTTGATAACGGAAGCGATAGCGATAAACAGGAACGGATGTCTTGAGTCTCCCATACCGCGCATGATCGCGGAGACAAGATTGTATCCGTAGATAAAGACGATCCCGCAGACACAGACAAGGCTGTACTGCCTTGTATATTCCCAGATCTCCTCCGGGGTATTCAACCACGCCAGAATATACTTGTAGGTAAAGAGAACGATCACCATGATCAGAAGGGCCAAGGAGATCAGCAGCGTGAAAAGCGTGCCGACCATATGTCCGACCTTATCTTTGCGGTTCTCCCCGACATATCGGGAAATCAGAATCTGCCCCGCGTTTGAAAATCCCATGGCAACGAAGGTAATGAGCTGGAGTATTTCTCCGCCGATGGCAACGGCCGAAAGCCCTTCGGTCCCGACGAACTTGCCGACAACCATCATGTCGACCATGTTGTAGACCATCTGCAGCAGCCCAGACAAAAACAAGGGCATCGCGAAAGTTAACAGGACTTTCGGTACGCTTCCGACCGTAAGATCCTTAATGATTTTAGTGTTAGCAGGCATGGGAGTCCTTTCTAGTTAAGCGGTTATGAATTTGACAATTAACTATTAAATTCTAAACCGCCGTAACTTGAAAGTCAATCCGATTTTGAGCCTCAAAATGTCCAAAAATGACACGATCCGGTTTCCAAAGTCAGAAGAATACGCTCAAAACGAAGCTTCCGACGAATACAGAAACGATCGTAACTGTAACAAAGCCTGCGACAAGCATCTTCGGCATCAGAATGTTGTAAAGCGCCTTGTGCTCTTCCTCATTGGCCGCCATCGCGTCGACCACGTTGTTGGTAAGAATCATGGTCATCGGGAAACCAAAGGTACAGGTCAGTCCGAGTGCGATCGCAAGGCCGACCTCCATCTTCAGAACCTTTGCCAGCACAAAGCCGGTCAAGGCTGTAAAGACGATGCCGGTCACCATGACCACGACGATCGGGATCAGGTAGCTCAGGAACATCTGAGGCGTAACGCCGACGTAGTTGCCGAACAGGCAGGTGGAGGCGAGGAACGTCACCAGACCGGCCGATTCGATCTTTGCCATCATGTTCTTGGACAGAAAACCTGTTTCCGTGAAGAACCAGCCGAAGATCAAAGAGATGACAAACGCGTGAATGATCCCGCCGGTGAGGCCGGCCAGGAAAGTAGCCAGCGAGGAGATAAGCGCAACTTTCAGCAGATTCATCGGAACCGTATCCATCGGCTTCGGAAGCTTCATGAATTTCTTTTTGAACAGGCCGCCCGCCGCGTCCTCCTTCTCTTCAGAAACAGCTGCCCAGATTTTTACGTTCTCCTTATCTGCCAGGAAATTCTTTGCAAAGCGGCGCAGGAAGAACGAGCAAACCGGAAGGCCGAACAGGACCTGCGCGGTACCAAGGATCGTAAAGAAACCGACAACCGCGGTCATGCCCTCGCGCTCCTTCAGCGCGGAGGTAAGAAGAAGCGCAACCGCTCCGCCGCCCGCATAAACCGGAGCGCCGACGTAGGCGTACTGTTTGTTGACGATCAACGGATCGATCAGAAGGATCGCCGCACTCGAAACTACAACCGTCGCGAGGCAGATGATGATGACCTTGACCTGACGCTTCAGTTCAGGCGTATCGATCGTCGAACCCAGCATCGTGATCATCAGCGCGACCACGAGCATGCCGAATCCGCTTACTTGCGCGGCGCTGAAGATTTCAGGCTTCAGAATATTGGTCCACAGTCCGCCCAGCAGCAGGACCGCCCATGCCAGACCGGCCGGAATGCGCGCCTTTGTCAGTTTCGAAACAACTTCTCCCAGAGCGTAGATAAAAATGATGATCGTTAAAGCATAAATGCCAGCCATGATAGATTTCCTTTCCCGGCTAAAGCCGAAAACGTAACACAAAACGTGCAAGCAGTGATTTGAATTCAGAACTGTCATAAGATTCAAAGAACCTTCGAAGTATCAGCGAAGCTGAAACTTGGCCTGACGGTCAGACGCTGCATTTCAGAGAGATATCAGCCGTCAGGTGGTCAGGTGTGTGTCTCTAGATATCTCGTCGCGGCGTGTGCGTAGACTGCTGCGCCAAGCGGGAGGGCTTCCTCATCGAAGATGACCTTCGGGTTGTGGTGCGTGATGCCCTCACCGGCGAGATGTCCGGTGCCGATGTTGACGTAGATCGAAGGTACGAGCTCTGCGACTGCAGTGAAGTCCTCGGTGCCGCCGCGCTCTTTCACCTCAACGACGTTCTCCTTGCCAAGAAGCTCGCCGAGGTATTCCGGAATGCAGCTGACCATGTCCGGATGGTTGTACATCGGAGGCATGCCGTACACATCGGTGACAACGGCCTCGCCGCGGAAGGTTTTGGCCGTGTTCTCCGCGATCTCATGGACCCGCTGCTTGAGGAAAGCTCTCATCTCGGCGGACGCTGCGCGAACCGAAACGTCCAGCGAGCACTCACCGCTCATCGTGTTGCAGCTCGAGCCGCCGTAAATCTTACCGACAAGGACTACGCCCGGCTCCAGCGTCGGAATCTCCCGCGCAAGAATGTCCTGCAGCGCGACAACGATATGCGCCGCGATGTTGATCGCGTCCACCCCGCGGTAGGTGGAAGCGCCGTGGGCCTGCTTGCCGATGACATCGATCCGCAGGTAGTCACCCGAGAAGGTG
>ONYR01000201.1 GCA_900322165.1 uncultured Eubacteriales bacterium | reverse complement strand
TGGCGAATCCGGCTGTCTCGAAGAGCCCGATCGGCGAGTTCGGCTGGGACGGCGCGGCTGGTGCGTTCTGCATGGTAGACACGGACAATCACCTGAGCCTGTATTACGGTCAGGAAGTGCTGATGATGCCGCAGATCTACTTCAAGGCTCATCCGATGATCCGCGATCTGACGTACGAGGCGCTGGGGCTATAAACTTATAAAGTAAAAAAGTGCGGCTACGAAATAAACAACTGCTTTGGTTGGATTGTTTCGTAGCCGCATTGTGATTTAGAGGCAGTTGTTTTCGAGGATTACGAAACAATCTGGAAAAAGCACCTATTTGGTGGGTAACAGTTGCATGGAAAAGGCACAAGTGAGCGCTGTTCCTCGATAAGGCTTACGTAATAATCGTTTGGTTTGTGATCAGTATTTCGTAAAACAACCAAATCGATTCAGTTATTGAAGATTCTTTCTACGAAATATTATTAATAACTTCCGGTCTTGTTTCGTAAATCCCAAAAACGGTTATTTCTGCTTACGAAATAAAATCCTGAAAAGAAAGAAGTGTTTCGTAGAAATGAAACTAACAAGGCACTAACGGAGAACACCGAAGTAACTCGAATGACCAAATAGGAAATAAAAAACTGCTGTACTATTAATTGTAATACAGCAGTCTCTTTGATCTGAACGTTTTGAATTTTCTTATGCCTCTGGCGGCCGGGGCTCTTAGCAGGCGGGTTCCGCTACGCACATGTAGGTGGTGCGGGCAACCTCAACAGCGTTGAGGTCGTCGTCAGCGGTCTTTCCATAGAGGGAAGAAACACCTTCGGTGAAGTGGACAAGGCTGTCAGCAGCTGCGGCCATCTGGGTTTCCTGGTTGTTCGCCTCGTTGTTTACGAGCATCTCATTGTATTCATATGCGGTCATGGTTGTAATCTCCTTTGTGTTTAAAGTGCTTTGTGAAGATGAGAGGAGCATTTTGAGTGTGTGGGTCTGAGTGAATTCGTTTTGAATTCTTGTTGCATTTCTCTCTCAAGCTTCATGCGTATGATACAGCAAAAATACTTGAAATTCTACGGTTTTACCGCTATAATTCGCTAAAAATACAGAAAAATCAACACTTTCGGAGATTTAACGATGCAAGAAACGAAGCAAAATTTTTCAGTTTTGGATCCGGAAAAGCCGATCGAGGGGATCTATGCGGAGGTTTTGACGCGTGATAAAACATATAAAATGCCGAAAAACCATTTCCATCCGTACTTTGAGCTTTATTATCTGGAGAGCGGACGATGCCGGTTTTTCATCGGGAACCGCATGTTCGACGTGCAGGCGGGCGACCTTTTGATGATTCCGCCGCGCACCTTCCATTATACGCGTTACCTTTACGGACCTTGTAAGCGATGCAACCTGTTCTTCCGCAGAGATGACCTTGAGCAGGCAGTCATTGATACGTTTCCCGAGGGGCGAAAGTTCCTGCGCCAGTGGCACGTGATGCAGATCCCGGAATTCTATCGGGATGCGCTGAGCCAGTTTTTCAGCAAGCTCCTGAGCGAAATGCAGATCCGTGACGCGCGCACGCCGATCCTGATGCACTATCGCCTGCAGGAGATGCTCCTT
Organism: uncultured Eubacteriales bacterium; assembly: GCA_900322165.1. Taxonomy (GTDB): domain Bacteria; phylum Bacillota; class Clostridia; order Lachnospirales; family Bianqueaceae; genus RUG760. The sequence goes on along the minus strand of ONYR01000201.1, from coordinate 5,372 downwards.
GTCGCGGGGCGTGTTGGTCACCTTGCGGGCAGCGTTCCGGAAGATATTCACACGACAGATCAGGCAATCGTGCGCGCGGCCGAGTTCATGCATGCGCACTTAAATGAGCCGCTCACCGCGGAGGAGATCGCCTCGGCGGCCGGATTCAGCCCGAACTACCTGAGCCGCAAGTTTTGTCAGGCCACGGGCATGGGCGTCCACGAGTATCTTTCCTTTCTGCGTCTCCAGCAAGCCGCTGTCGACCTCGCCGAGACCACGGATTCAATTACCGATGTGGCCTTTCGCTGCGGTTTTTCCGACAGCAATTACTTTAAAGACTGTTTCAAGCGCCGCTATGGCGTGAGCCCGAGAGCCTACCGCAAAAGCGCGCAGGGAAAGTGATTCCTGTGTGTGGTTTTGCCTCGCTAATTGGCTGTGGTTTTGGCAAAAATAATCCCAGAAGTGAAAATTCGAGCTCTGGGATTATTTTTTTAGGATTTGGTTCTTGTTGCCTGGCAGCGGATTAAAGCAAAGTAATCTCGATTTGCATTTTTGGGTAATTGAGATGAGCCAGCCGGGGAATGGCAGGAAGGGGCAACGGAGCCGCATCTGGGAATACAACAGCAAGTTCATCTCATTTACCTAAAATATAAATCTGGGATTATTCTTGGCTGTAACGCTTGGAAATCGAGGGATAAAGAAAAACGGAGAGATAATCTCAAACCACAGTTTTCAGTGATTGAGATTACTCTCCGAGTGTGTTAGCTGGAATTAGTTACGGGTAAATCGCTGGCCCGTAGTAGAGGCTAGGAGAAAAGCACTTTGTGGGTGTATTTCAGGTGATTCCCAGCTCTCTTGCAACGATTTTCCGTGCCTGCCCTTTGGGGTCGTGCCCGTAGACCCAGTCCATGATGCCGCCGAGGCCGTTTTCTTTGACATAGCGGCACTTTTCCGCAAGTGTGCGCTCGTCGTCGAAGGCGATGTGAAAGACTCCGTCCTTCGTGACGTAGCTTTGGTGGGCTGCTTCATCGTATTCCAGACGATAGTGCGGGTCCGTTTCGAGCAGCTCAAGGATCTTATCGTAGGTCAGGAAGCCTTCAGGACCTTGGTGTGCGACATAGCCGTAATAGGGAACGCCGATATTGATCTTTTCCGCGGGGACACCCTGAGAGCGGTAGTAGCGAATCGCGGCATCGTCCGAGAGACCCGGAACACCTAGCTTTTTGTTTTCTTCCGCCGCAGCACCGACCGAGCCGGGGTAGAGGTTGGACTGGTGGGAGGAGCCGAGCGTCGGCCAGTTGAAATCGTAGCCCATCAGGTTGATGTAATCCAAGATCGGATGGAGCGATGCAAAATCCGTGTGCTGCCAGTAGCGCGGCTCACCGCCGTGCGCGATCGTTAGGAGCTTACCGGGCAGTACATCGCGCAGCGCCTGCATAAAGAGAATGTAGTATTCATCTTTGAAATCCGCAATTTCTTCGCCGGTTCGGAGATTGTAGCCGGGATACTCCCAGTCCACGTCAATACCATCGAGGTCGTACTTGTCCACGACTTCCCGCACCTGAGCGGCAAGAGTGCGGCGAGCCTCCTCCGTGCGGCAGCGCTCATCAAAACGCTGACCACCCCATTGCTGAAGCGATGCGAGAAGTTTCACTCCTTGCTCCTTGCAGGTTTTCGAGACGAGCTCGAGAAACTCCGGCCGACGCACAAAGACGTCATCAGCGCGAAGGAAAAGAAACCCGTAATTGACATGCGTGATGCCGGACAGATCCAGCTTTTCCGGCAGGATCTCATCGTAGCGATCAGTAATGTAGGAAACGACTTTGTAAGGGTGAGTCATAGGGATACCTCCTCTAATCAGTCAGTGCCAGGTTTGTCGGGCTCTGAAGGAACTGCTTTTAAGGTATTATAGCACGAATACCCGGTAAAAGGACCGAAATCATGTGCGGTGGAGACGGTGGAATGGCTCTGAGTAGACTAAGATGTCGAATAGTGTAGAATTAAGTCTATATATTTTCCGAGTATGCTCTGACATAATGCAGTGGTAAAGGCAGAAATCGACTAAATAAGAATGCCGCGGCGATTTAGTTTATCACTCTGGGAAAACCTGCCTTGAACGTCGCTCAGCGGTGCACTTACAATCGGCGGGTTGCCACGTGCCATAGACTAACGGGTCGCTTAAAAAAGTATTTAGTTGAGTCAAGGATTAACACCTGAAACATTGCAGTGTCAGTAAAGAAAAAGAGTAGCCTAAGCCACCGCCAGAACGGCCGTTTAGGCTACTCTTGTACGTGCAACGGAATCGAAAGCGTGCCGAAAGCACTTTCTTGTACGTGCAACAGAAACGAAAGCGTGCCGAAAACACTTTCTCGCACGTGCATTCGAAGCGAAAGCGCTTTACTGCCGCAAAATCACTCCAAAACCTCGACCCCGTCACCGGTCAGGTACGCTTTTTCGAGGTAGAGGGCGCCGCGGATCGTGTTTCCGTGTTCGGTGTCGATCTCGCCGCGGTAGGGGACGTAGATCCAGTCACCCACCTGGTAATTGCCGTAGAGGAGGCAGCGGGCAATTCGGATATCATCCGTTTCGATACGGTAGGTGAGCCCATCCTTCGGGTCACGGCAGAGCGCGGTATCGTCAATCATAATATAGTCCTCGGTGATCTCGGTGATCTGCCCGATGACTACGGTCTCGTACGGTTCGTAATCCGCTTTTTCGGAGTGCTCCTTCGCGTAGCGAATGATCTCGCCGGCCGCATCCTCGCCGATGTCGTAAAGGTACATCCACTCAAACGCGTTGGTCCAGAGATAACCGTCCTCGGTGATGTAGAGCGCTTTCTTGTAGATTCCGAGCGCCTCCGAGGTGACGGTGAAGGAGAGGTACGAGCGGTCCTGAACGAACCAGGACTGATCATCAATGAAGGGAGCATCCGCACATTCCTTTAAAACAGCCCAGATCGGATCATCGTCCTGCAGAACGAAGTGCTGCCGGTCCGGACCATCACCGCCCTCAGAGAAGCGGGAGAGCTCGATGATCTGCGGAAGGTCTGCGACCGAGAAGAGTTCACCGAGCGTCTGGCAGGGAGCATAAACGGAGGTGCGAAAGACGTAGCGGGTGCCTTCGAGTTCGACCGCAACGGCCTGCGAAGGATCGACGTGGAGGATTTCATAAACGGTGCAATCCACCTCATGCGCAGTATCCGTGTACGAATCATAGCCGGAGATCGAATACTCGCCAAGCGCCTCGCCTATGAGCACGGCAGAAATCTCGGTGCCCCGGTTTTGGTACTCCGTGCCGTCAAGATCGAGCGTGGTATATCGCTCCGCCGGAGTGAGATATTCCCACGGCCACTCGTACGCGATCTCGGAGAGGGTGTAGCTGAACTCCTTGTAGCGGCCGGCGGCTTTCCGGCGATTCAATGACATCGGAAGGAGGATGGTTGCCACAGCCACCAGAACCAGCAGGCTTGCCGCGAGTGCGACGAGGCCGGGACGAAGGGGAGGATTTGCAGAGGAGGGAACAAAGACGGCGAACTCGCCAAACGAGCTGGCAACTTCTCCTGACGTGCCAGCAATTTCTTCTGACATGTTGGCAGTTTCTTCTGACGTGCCAGCAGCTTCTGGGGAAGTATCGGCCGCCTCGTTGATCAGGCGGTCTTCGATATGTTCAGTCGCGTGAATGATTCTTGGAATTTTCATATCGCAACACCTTCTTTCGTTAAATAGTCGCGGAGTTTGTTTCGTGTGCGGAGGAGGAGATTTTTGACCTTGCTTTCCGAGAAGCGGTATCGATCCGCGATCTCATGGATCGAGTCGAAAAAGAAATAGCGGCGGACGAAGACGATGCGTGCGTCCTCCTTCTGCAACTCGAGGAAGCGGCTGATGAGGCGGCCGATGTCTTCGTCGGAGACACCGGGCGCGAATCGATCGTCAGAAAGCACGGCTTCGAGCTCTTCGAAGGAAACGAGGAGCGAGTCCGCGCGCTTGTCGCGGCTGCGGTATTCGAGCCGTTTGAGGGAAAGATTGCGGGTAATGCGGGAGAGAAACGCGATGAAAGAGTTCGGCCGCGTGGGCGGGATCGCGTTCCATGCTCCAAGGTAGGTGTCGTTGACACACTCCTCAGAATCCTCATGGTTAGCCAGAATGTTGTAGGCGATCCGGCGGCAGTGCGCGCCATATTTGACATCCGTTTCGTGTATGGCCTTCTCATCTCGATCGAAATACAGATCGAGGATCTTTTCGTCTTCCATGGTTGATACCTCTCACTTGCTAAAAGCGCTTTCACCAATATAGTACGTTTGCCGGTGCGGTTGGTCTCACAATTCAGATAATTGATTGTACCATATTTATTCTGACAAAACGCGGGTGGTGGATTATAATAATAATAGGTTATGTTACCATGGAGGGAAAAGGAGAGATCATGATGGCTGCGGCTCGCGAGATTTTGAAAAAGACGGCGCTGGGTGATGTAAAGGGGTTCGACAACGGGCGCTGCGAGGTGTTTTTAGGCGTTCCGTATGCGAAAGCCGGCCGCTTTGAATATGCGGTCATGACCGACCATTGGGACGGAGTTCTCGACGCGACGGTGATGGGCGCGACCTGCCCGCAGAACCGAAATATCCATGAGCATCTCGAAAACCCGACGAGGCGCTTCTACAAAAAGGAATACCGCGAAGGCGCTGAATATGCGATGGATGAGGACTGCCTAAACCTGAACATCTTCGCCCCGCGGGATGCGAAGGACTGTCCGGTAGTCGTGTTTATCCATGGCGGCGGATTCGATTCGGGCAGCAACCAGGAGAGTCCGTTTGATGGATCAGCGCTGGCAGAGCGCGGGATCGTGACCGTGTTTATCAATTACCGTGTCGGCGTGCTCGGCTATTTTACACACGAAGAAATTCAGAAGCGGGACGGACGCGACGGTAATTTCGGGCTCGATGATCAGCTGACCGCGATTCGGTTTGTAAAGGCGCACATCCGCGATTTCGGAGGCGATCCGGACAATATAACACTCCTTGGGCAGAGCGCGGGCGCGATATCGATCCAGTACCTCTGCCTGAATCCGGAAAACAAAGGAATGTTTCAGCACGCGGCGATGATGTCCGGCGCGGGATTGTTCCCGAAGTTTTCGCTCCCGAGGCGGGCCGCGGATACGCATGAGTACTGGCTGCAGTTCATGAAGGACGCCGGCTGCGAGAGCTTTGAGGAGTTTCAAAAGCTTCCGGTGCTGAAGCTGTTTGACGCGGTGGAGCAGATCAAAACCGAGCGCAAGGATTCGATCTACCACACGATGCCGGTCATTGACGGAAAGCTGATCCCGGCCCCGATCGACGAGATGATCAAAAAGCCGCTGGACCTTGATTACATGATCGGATACACAAACAACGACATGTA
>ONYR01000211.1 GCA_900322165.1 uncultured Eubacteriales bacterium | reverse complement strand
GGTGCCTTGGCGACAAAGCGATCATAGACAAGCTTGAAATCCTCGATATAGGTTTCAAAGCGGTCGATGTAAACGGTCGTCGGAATCGTTTTGCTGTCGCGGAATGAGCGGCCGTGACCGCGCTGGTCATAGGCGACGACAGACCATCCGTCCGTGACAAAGCCGTGGATCACTTCCTGAAACTTATACGCGTTCTCGGTAAAGCCGTGGAGGATCATGACGGTCCCCTTGGCATTCTCGACCGGGAAGCAGGAAACGAACAGCTTCGCTCCGTCCGGAGTCTGGAGCTCCTGATCCTGACGGATCTTGCTCAGTTCATTTTCAATGGCCTGCATGCCCTCATTGTAATGGGCCTGGTCGATCAATCCTCGTGCGTTGACAAACTCGCTCATGAGCGTGCCTCCTGAAAAAGATTTTCAAATCCGGCAGGGGCCGGAGACCGTGCAGAGAAAACTTACAGATTGAGCAATACCAGAGCGGCCATGATGACGCCAAGCGCAAGCCACTTGCGGCGGCTTAGCTTCTCGCGGAAAACGAGCAGCGAGAAAAGCGTGATCAGGACGATCGTGGCAACGGAGAAAACCGGATATACAATGACAGCCGGAACACGGGAGAGGGAAAGCAGCAGAAAGCGGGAGCAGAAATAGTTCGGCACGCCCAGAAGCAGACCGAACAAGATCTCATACCGCCCGATCTTCTCGCGGCGGATCAAAACGACGATGATGCTGAGCGCAAAGGCGGCAAGGAACGTAAAGGCCAGAAAATGATCCTTCAGCGCTGCGTTTCCAAGCTTGTCGAAGATGTTGGACATTGAATCGCCCAGTCCGCCGCCTAACAGCAGAAGAAGCAGGAGAAGCAGACTTCCGGCCGATCGTTTGGACGTTTTTTCACCCTGCGGCATGGGATCCTGGATCAAAAAGATCGAGCCGATGGCAAGGAGGATGCCGATGATCTGAAAGATCGAGGGAACCTCCCGAAAGAAGACCATCGCGATCAGGATCGGGATCACAACGCCGAGCCGCATGAAGGTGGAGGGAAGGACGACTCCGCTGCGCTTGATATTGAGGCGCAGCATGAAGAAATTGTAGAGGTAGATCACGCCGCAAAGCGTGCCAAGGAGCGTGGCAAGAAGGATGCCCGGCTCGCGAAACCCTTGTTCAAAGGATACGGCCGCAGACGAAGCGATCGCAGCGGTGACGCGCGAGAGGATAAGACAGACCAGGTAGTTGACAAGAAACATGCCGAACACGCTCTGGATCTTAGTCTCGGAAAAACGCATCACAACGGCGATGAGCGCGCTCGTCAAGACCGCAAGAATCAGATAAACCATACAGAAACTGTCCGTTCTAAAGTGTATTAATCGACCTGGGGGAGCGTCGCAAACGAAGCCTGAAGCTCTTCATCGGTGGGAATGTAGTCGCTCATCAGGCCGTCGTGGAATTTCTCGTACGCGTACATGTCAAAGTAGCCGGTGCCGGTGAGACCGAAGACGATCGTCTTTTCTTCGCCGGTCTCCTTGCAGCGTTTCGCTTCATCGAGCGCCACCTTGATCGCGTGAGAGCTTTCCGGAGCGGGAAGAATACCCTCGACGCGCGCGAACTCTTCCGCGGCCGCGAAGACTTCCGTCTGCGGAACCGAGACCGCCCGCATCAGTCCGTCGTGATACAGCTGGGAAAGGACCGGACTCATGCCATGGTAGCGAAGGCCGCCGGCGTGGTTCGGCGCGGGAATGAAGTTGCTGCCAAGGGTGTACATCTTCGCGAGCGGGCAGACCATGCCGGTATCGCAATAGTCATAGGCAAACTTGCCACGGGTGAAGCTCGGGCAGGAAGCGGGCTCGACCGCAACGATGTCGTAGGAAGCCTCGCCGCGGAGCATTTCTCCGACAAAGGGCGAGATCAGACCGCCGAGGTTCGAACCGCCGCCGGCGCATCCGATGATCATGTCCGGCTTGATGCCGTACTTATCGAGCGCAGCCTTGGTTTCAAGACCGATTACGGACTGATGCAGCAGGACCTGGTTGAGAACACTGCCAAGGACATAGCGATAGCCGGGAGTGGAAACCGCAGTTTCTACCGCTTCGGAGATGGCGCAGCCAAGGCTTCCGCCGGTGCCGGGATGTGCCGCGAGAATGCGTTTGCCGACCTCTGTTGTCTCAGAGGGAGACGGGGTAACGGAAGCACCGTACGTGCGCATGACTTCACGGCGGAAGGGTTTCTGTTCGTAAGAAACCTTAACCATGTAGACCTTGCAGTCTAACTCGAAATAGGAGCAGGCCATCGACAGCGCGGTGCCCCACTGGCCGGCGCCGGTTTCAGTTGTGACGCCTTTGAGTCCCTGGCTTTTCGCGTAGTAAGCCTGTGCGATCGCAGAGTTCAGTTTATGGCTTCCGCTGGTGTTGTTGCCCTCGAATTTATAATAGATCTTAGCGGGAGTCTGAAGTCTTTTTTCAAGGCAATAGGCACGAACCAGAGGAGAGGGACGGTACATTTTGTAGAAATCCCGGATTTCCTGAGGAATGGCAATGTAAGCATTGTCATTGTCAAGCTCCTGGTCGACGAGTTCTTTGCAAAAGACAGCAGAGAGGTCCTCAGCGCTCATCGGCTGATGCGTCGCAGGGTTCAGCAGCGGAGCCGGCTTGTTTTTCATATCAGCCCGCACGTTGTACCAGGCCTTCGGCATTTCAGATTCTTCAAGATAGATTTTATAGGGGATCTCGGGATGGTTTGACATGATGCGGTCCTCTCTTTCTGCGCGTGCATGCACTTGACTTGCACGTGAATGCACGTGCCTTGCAAGTGCACGTAAATAGTTGCAATCTTTAAGTAATATAGTATAATGCAACTTTGTTTGTCAATAACAAAGCCGTGAAGAAAACAGGTGCGGTTTTGGCGAAAAAATGGTATCCTATATACGTATGTTCACATTCCGAAAATGCGATGACGGAAGGGAAAAAGAAAAATGGCAAAAGAGTTTATCTGCACTGCGAATCACCCGGTAGTCGAAACGAAAGCCGGCCTTTTGAGAGGCTTTATTCTGGACGGAATCTATACGTTTCACGGCATTCGCTATGCCAAGGCCGAGCGCTTTATGCCGCCTGAGAGCGTAGACCCGTGGAAGGGCGTAAAGGACTGCCTGAGCTACGGACCGGTCTGTCCGATGCTGCAGCCGGAAACCGCGGTCGGCGAGGTGATGGTTCCGCACCGTTACTGGGTCAAGTCGGAAGACTGCCAATATCTCAACGTTTGGAGCCCGTGCACGGATAAAAACGCGAAAAAGCCGGTCATGGTCTGGCTTCACGGAGGCGGATACTCCGCCGGTTCCTCCATCGAGCAGGTCGCTTATGACGGTGACGCGCTCGCCAGGAAGGGCGATGTTGTCGTTGTTTCCCTGAATCATCGCCTGAATATTCTCGGCTATCTTGATCTGTCTCCTTACGGAGAAGAGTTTGCCCGGTCGGCCAACGTCGGCATGCTCGACATTATCGAGGCGCTGCGCTGGATCCGGGACAATATCGCGGCGTTCGGAGGCGACCCGGATAATGTCACACTGTTCGGACAGTCAGGCGGCGGCGGAAAAGTCACCACGCTGATGCAGATGCCGGAGGCGGACGGACTGTTCCACAAGGGCATTATCATGAGCGGAATCTTTGGCGGATTTATTGCGAAAATGCTGAGCGCCAGAGATGAGAACCCGGTTCCGCTCGTGGATGGGATGCTGGAGCATCTTGGCCTTGAGACAACGGAGGCCGGAGCAAAGGAGCTGATGAAAGTTCCGTATGAAGCCCTCGCTGAGGCCTACAACGCGGTGGCGCCTTCCATTCAGAAGGCAAACGGCTACACCGGACAGGCTCCGCTGCATAATCAGGATTATGTCGGAGACCCGCTGGTGGTTGGCTTCCGTGACCATGCCAAGACGATCCCGCTGCTGACCGGTTCGGTTCTCGCTGAATTTGCGTTTGCACCGGGCGTGACCAATAAAGATGAACTGACGGAAGAAGAAAAGATGGCAATGGTGACGGCGCAGTTCGGCGACATGGCGCCCGCGATCGTCAGTGAATTCCACCGTATCTATCCGGACAAGGACATCACCGATGTCATGTTTATGGACCTGGCGGCGCGGCCGGCAACGGTCGAGTATTCCGAGACCTTTGCGGAAGATGCCAAGGCACCGATCTACAATTACCTGTTTACCTACAACTTCACCTACAACGGAGGCAAGCCGGCCTGGCATTGTTCCGACATTCCGTTCTTCTTCCACAACACGCAGCTCGTTCCGATCTGTCTTGAGCCTG
>ONYR01000352.1 GCA_900322165.1 uncultured Eubacteriales bacterium | reverse complement strand
GACGGACGATGCGCGGACGGGCTCAAGTTCCACTTACTTCACGTACTCCGCGGTACCGACCTCGAGCAAGAATACCGCCTCGGCCGCGTGCCGGTCATGTCGATGGAGGCCTATTTCGATGCCCTTGCCGCCTGCCTTGCAGTCATTTCGCCCGACCTGATCATCCATCGCCTCACCGGCGACGGCGCCAAAAAAGACCTCATCGCCCCACTATGGTCCGCCAACAAAAAAGCCGTGCTGAATGCGTGGAGGGAGTATTGCAGAAAGGATGGTTCCGTATAAGGGCCCATTTTCTGCTTTGATTCACACGCTTTTTTCGCTTCAAAAGTATGAAAATGCTGTTTACATAAAAAATTTTTCTAAAACGCCTCTTTTTCGGGTCCGCTCCATATTTCTGAACGATAATAATAGTAAAGGCTATTTTTAGGAGGGCACTCATGGATTCATTAACTGAAATGCTAATTAAAGAGAAAAAACGTCTTGCAAAGCTTCATCGTCTCGCTTGCAACGACATTGAACATGGGCCGGAAGGACATCTCAGGATCGGCAGTACAAGTAAAAAAGAGCAGTACTATCAAGTATCTGACATTTATCCGGATAATGGCAAATACATTAACAAACAAGAATTATCACTTGCTCAGCAGCTAGCTCAAAAAGAATACGCCATCCTGTTTTCAAAGCTGCTGAATCGCCGTTTAAAACTGATTACTCAGCTGCTTAGTACACCCTTTGACGATTCTCAGGATCCATATTATACATTGTCTGCTAAAAGGAGAAAGCTGGTTACTCCTTACTTGCCTTCTATGGATGAGCGCATCCGTATCTGGCTGGAATCACATGAATATGAGTCCATATTGCAAGATACGGATCCTGAAATCTATACAAATAACGGAGAACGAGTTCGATCCAAATCAGAAAAGATAATTGCCGATAAACTGTTTGAACTGGGTATTCCATATCGTTATGAATATCCCCTTCACGTTGATAATGCAATTATTCATCCAGACTTCACCATCTATGATGTAAAAAACGATGCTGAAGTCTATTTGGAGCATTTAGGGATGCTTGATTCCCCGGAATACCTGACAAACGCTCTTCGGCGAATTGACTTGTATGCCTCACAAGGAATAACGCTCGGTCACGGACTTCTCCTATCATTTGAATCAGGTTCAAAGCCCCTTAACACTCGCTATCTTTCTGCTTTATTGGCCCCATATATTCTTCCAAAGCATCGTTAAGTCAGTCTGTATCAGCATTTCTTTCTCTATAGCTAATGAGGTAGCTTGACTAGTCAGCTTGTACGGGCACTTCTTTCTCTCAAGCTGACTGGGTAACTAGATTAGTCAGCTTGTACGGGCACTTTTCTCTCTCAAGCTGACTTGCCATGAAATAAGTCAGCTTGTACAGAGGCTTCGCCTTTCCAAGCTGACTGGGTAACTAGATTAGTCAGCTTATACGGGCACTTTTCTCTCTCAAGCTGACTTGCCACGAAAAAAGTCAGCTTGTACAAGCGTTTTGCCTTTCCAAGCTGACTGGGTAACCAGATTAGTCAGCTTGTACGGGCATTTCTTTCTCTCAAGCTGACTCGCCATGAAAAAAGTCAGCTTGTACGGTCACTCTTTTCTCTCAAGCTGACTCGCCACGAAAAAAGTCAGCTTGTACAGAGGCTTCGCCTTTCCAAGCTGACTGGGTAACCAGATTAGTCAGCTTGTACAGGCACTTCTTTCTCTCAAGCTGACTCGCCACAAAAAAACTCAGCTTGTACAGAAGCCTCGCCTTTCCAAGCTGACTGAGTAACTAGATTAGTCAGCTTGTACGGGCATTTCTCTCTCTCAAGCTGACTTGCCACGAAAAAAGTCAGCTTGTACAAGCGTTATGTCTTTTCAAGCTGACTGAATAGCCCGACTAGTCAGCTTGTACGGGCATTTCTTTCTCTCAAGCTGACTGCCCATAAAAAAAGTCAGCCTGTACAGGCATTTCGCTCTGACAGGCTGACTAAGTGACGTACTGAGTACCTAATTACTGGCCCGGCGCGATTACCGAGTCACCCCAACTCCCCTCACTCCAGTCCGGTCCACTTCCAGTTCGCGACTTCGGGCATGTCGACGCCGACGTCGTGGATGTAGGCTTTGTGTTCGACGATCTTGTCCTTCATTTCCTGGATCAGGAAGGCGCCCTTGTTGCCGATGGATTCGATGCTGTCGACCATGTCGATGACAAGGTTGAAGCGGTCGATCTTGTTCTGGACGCGCATGTCGAACGGGGTCGTGATGGTGCCCTCTTCGAGGTAGCCGTGTACGCTGATGTTGCGGTTGTGGCGGCTGTAGGTGAGTTCGTGGATCAGCTTCGGATAGCCGTGGAAAGCAAAGATGATCGGCTTATCCTTCGTGAAGATCATATCGTATTCAAGGTCCGTAAGGCCGTGCGGATGGTCTGCGGAGGACTCGAGCTTCATCAGGTCAACGATGTTGACAAAGCGGATCTTGACGTCCGGCATTGCCTTGTGGAGGATATCGACCGCTGCGAGCGCTTCGAGGGTCGGGGTGTCACCGCAGCTGGCAAGGACGACATCCGGCTCTTCGCCTTTGTCGGTCGAAGCCCACTGCCAGATACCGATACCCTGCGTGCAATGCTTGACGGCCTGATCCATCGTCAGCCACTGCGGACGAGGATGCTTGGAGGCCACGATCGCGTTGATGTAGCACTTGCTCTTGAGGCAGTGATCCATCGTGGAAAGCAGGCAGTTGGCATCCGGAGGCAGATACAGGCGAACCACGTCTGCCTTCTTGTTGGAAAGGTGATCGAGGAAGCCGGGATCCTGATGGGTGAAACCGTTGTGGTCCTGCTGCCAGACGACCGAGGTCAGAAGGATGTTGAGCGACGCGATCGGCTGACGCCAGGACAGCGCATTGGTGACCTTCAGCCATTTCGCGTGCTGCGAAGCCATCGAGTCGATGATGCGGGCAAATGCCTCATAACTTGCAAAGAAACCGTGACGGCCAGTCAGGATGTAGCCTTCCAGCCAGCCCTCACACATGTGCTCGGAGAGCATTGCGTCCATGACGCGTCCGTCGGGTGCCTCGAACTGATCCGTGTCCGGATCGATCTCGCTCATCCAGTCACGGTTCTCCTCTTCGAAAACATGGTTCAGGCGGTTGGACATCGTCTCATCCGGCCCGAAGATACGGAAGTTCTTCGCCTTCTCGTTCAGCTTAAACACGTCACGGATGAACGCGCCAAGCTCGATCATATCCTGCTTTTCAACGGAACCTGGGAACGGCACGTCGACCGCGTAGTCACGGAAGTCGGGCATGCGAAGATCGCGCAGCAGCTTACCACCGTTTGCGTGCGGGTTGGAACCGATGCGGCGGTCGCCTACAGGTGCGAGTTCACGCAGTTCAGGGATCAGGCGGCCCTCCTCATCGAAGAGCTCTTCCGGATGATAGGAAAGCAGCCAATCCTTCAGGATCTGCATATGCTCCGGCTTGTCCATCATGACCGGAACCTGGTGAGCCTGGAAGGAACCTTCGATCTTCTTGCCATCGACAAACTTCGGACCGGTCCATCCTTTGGGCGTGCGCAGCACGATCATCGGCCATACCGGACGCTTCAGGTTGCCGTTCTCGCGAGCATCCTTCTGGATCGCACGGATCGAAGCCATGCAGACATCGAGCGTATCCGCCATCTTGCGATGCATCTCCATCGGATCGTCGCCTTCAACAAAGTACGGCTCCCAGCCAAGACCATGGAAATAGTTCACGAGCTCCTCATGGCTCATGCGGGCGAGGATCGTGGGGTTCGAAATCTTAAAGCCGTTCAGGTGAAGGATCGGGAGCACCGCACCGTCGCCTGCCGGATTGATGAATTTGTTGCACTGCCAGGAGGTCGCGAGCGGGCCGGTTTCCGCCTCGCCATCGCCTACCACGACCGCTGCGATCAGGTCAGGGTTGTCAAAGATCGCACCGCAGCCATGCATGATCGAATAGCCAAGCTCACCGCCCTCATGGATCGAACCGGGCGTCTCCGGCGCGACGTGGGACGAGATGCCGCCGGGGAAAGAGAACTGCTTGCACAGACGCTGCAGACCTTCCATGTCCTGGCTGACGTTCGGATAAACCTCACTGTAGCTACCCTCGAGGTACGTGTTGGCAACAAAGAAGTTGCCACCGTGTCCGGGGCCGGAGATCAGGATCATGTCCTGATCATACTGCTTGATGACACGGTTCAGATGAACATAGACAAAGTTCTGTCCGGGAACGGTGCCCCAGTGACCAACGATCTTTTTCTTTACATGCTCCGGCTTCAGCTCTTCGCGAAGCAGCGGATTGTCCAAAAGGTACAGCTGTGCCGCCGCCAGATAGTTGGTGGCACGCCAGTACGCGTTCATTTTTTCGAGATACTCCGTCGAGACCGGTGCCGACACCTTGATTTCGCTCATTGAGTTTTCCTTTCCGATTCTCATCCTAACGATTCTTTTTTATTCCTGCATTTGACGATCCTTACTTACAAGCCAGAGAATCAGCTCGATTATATAGTCTCCGCTCCCCCCTGTGAATATTCTTCCTCGACCGCAGACAAAAACGTGTAACCAAAAACGACTTTTGTGTTATAATGATAGCGATTTTTTCTTGGGAGGTTTCCCATGGACTTACTTTCGCTGTGCCTTGAGGCAACCAATTCCTCGATTCCCGCGCTTTCGCCAAACAGCCCGCTCGCTGAACATCTGATCTGTCCCGAGCATGAAGGCTCCGTGCTGGAGATCAAGACCTACCCGCCGCTCCTGGATCATCCGATCGCGGCCACGATCTGGCATTTTGACGGTGCCGGCACGCTTCATGCCGGTGTGTATCCGTTTCCGATTTCCTTTGTCTACCATTATCCCTTCAGCGACGGTACAAAGACCCAGCTTCATGTACACGATTACATCGAACTCGGCTTTGTCGCTCAGGGCGAGCTGAAGCAGATCATCCTGGGCCGCGAGTGCGTCTTTCACCGCGGTGATTTCTGCCTCATCGACATGAACTGCGCCCATCAGGACTGCCTGATCGATCAGGAAGCGACCGTCATCTTTTTCGGGATCGCCAAGGAACAGTTTTATGAACTGCTCGATGAAAACATCACCCACCAGAACATCATCGCCTTTCTTCGCTCCGCACTGAAAAAGCAAAAGGATCTGCAGCAATACCTGCAGTTTATCCCGCGCGAAGGAGCCGATGAGAAAATGCAGCCGCTGCTCGCCTCGCTCGTTTTTGAACTTGTAAGCGGAGGCGTCGGAACGGCTTACCTGCAGCGCGGACTGCTGCTTCGCATTTTCCACCTGCTCGGCACGGAATATGAGCTCTCCCTTTCCCGCGCTCAGAAAAAGCTCATGCAGAACCTGCTCTTTGATGATGTCACCAACTACATCGACACGCACCTCAGCACGGTAAGTCTCGAAGAGCTCTCCCGTGTCTTTCATTTTCAGGCGGACTATTTCAACCGCCTCTTCCGGCAGAAAACCGGCTCCACCTATCTCTCCTACGTGCAGCACCAACGACTGCTGCGGGCTGAGCACCTGCTTCTCTACACCGACCGCAGCATCGAGGAGATCGCCCGCGAGGTCGGCTACGAAAACCGCAGCTTTTTCTACCGTCTCTTCAAGTCCGTTTACGGGCTTACGCCCTCCGCTTTCCGCGAAAAAAGACGCTAAGTCAAGCACTCAGCGTCTTTTCTTATGTTAGTCTTTTGATCCGCACTTTATTTGTTTTCCCCGTGGTTTATTCCGAAAGGCCTCTGCCCCAGCGCGCCCTAACGACGCGCAGCAGCACGTCCGCCACTGTCATCACGGCAATATAGATCAGCCCGCGCATCAGGTAGATGCGGTTGAAGATTCCGTGCAGGTAATAGAACGGCGGGAACAGGTAGTGAAGTGGCCGAAACATCTTCATATTGAGGAAGACCGGGCAGAAAAAGATCAGTCCTAAAAACAGCATCGGCAGCAGTACCGAAAGCCGCTTCTCATCCTTTACGATAAGCCTCACCACATCGACAAACACCACGCCCGCCACGAGCAGAAACAGCGCGCAGGCAGCCTCGTGGCCCAGTCCGGTCCAGACCCTGCCGACATACAGCGAAGGCAGCAGCAGAAGGAGCATCGGCAGCATCGCCGAGAGATAGCAGCTAAGCTGAACCCAGACTTTTTTCCTTCTCGGAAGCCAGGTATGGGCACCGGCTTCTTCATCTCTCTGGTACAAGATCGCCGCGATCAATCCCGCGAGCATGACAAGGCTTGTCAGAAGCCCTCGGGTCGGGGCAAGAAGGTAGTCTGTATTCGGCATGACACTTCGGCCGCTTCCCTGCCCGTCTTCCTTTTCCCCGATCATCGACAGCACCAGGATCGATCCGTCCGAGGCATTCAGGCTGTGATAAGCCTGCAGCTCCTCCTCACTCACCTCTCCTTCCACGCCGAATTCCTCCACCTTCTCCAGCATAAAGTTCAAATAGTCCGCGTAGGAAAGATCACCGTAGAGCGCTGCGAACAGTTTTTCACGCGAAAGCTTCATAAACACATTGTCCACACGCTCGACAATGCGCACGACGGGCACTTTTGCGTCCGTCCTGTCCGCATTTTCCGCGATCCGCTCTGCAGTCCCGTCAAGGAAGATCCAGGCCGCGTCCGCTTCCACATTCTCCACGAGGCGGACCGCTTCCTCTGCGTTCGCGCACCGAATGATGCGCACCGTTTTCGCAGACGAGCTGAACTCCTCCGCGATCTCCTCGGCATACGCCTTGCCGTCCCCTTCGCCGGTCACCGCGACAACGAGCCATCCGCGATCGAGACCCGACATCCAGCGCATCAGCAAGGAGAAGGCCGGGATCAGCAGCAGGATCACCCAAAACACCGGCTTTTTGAAAAGCCGTTTTACCATCATCCAAAACCAGATCATGCGCCCACCTTCTTTCTTCGAAGCAGGATGGACACAAGCGTCGCGAGCATAAAGACGGCCATCATGTACACGAACCCGCGGACGTCAAAGCGTCCGAGCATGCACTCGCCGAAATACTCTCTCGCCGCTCCGGAAGGCATCCACGGGGCGATGTTCTGCATAAAAACCGGGAAGTAGCTGATCGGATAAAAGCACCCGCCGAGATACCCCAGCAGCACGGTGCCTAAAAGGATCGCAAGCATGCTGCCGAAAAGCTGTCCCGACGCCTCGATGATCAAAAACTGGAGCGAGGCGAACATCAGCATCATCGGGATCATTGCAAGAAAGATCTTCAGAAAATCCAGGTCATTCCACATGCCGAGCTCTCTCAGATCAAAGCCCGCCACGCGGACTACAGCAAAGAGCACGACCCATACCAGAAGCACCGAAAGAAACGTCACCGTCAGATAGCCGGCCGTCTCTCCCAGCACCTGCCATATCGGCCGGATCCCGCGCGCGGTCAGAAGGCTCTCCAGCGCTCCTGCCCCGGCACTGTTTTTGGCTTCCGCGTAAAGCGGGCAGGCGCAAACGCCCCACATCATCAAAAACAATACGATCGCCGCTGCGATAAAGTATCCGATGATCGACAGCTCATCCTTTTTTCCGATCAGTTCGATCTCAAAAAGTTCTTCTCGTGCCGCAGCCATCTGCGCATACCTAACGATCATCTCATCTCCGAGCAGTGCGAGTTCATATTCCGAGAGGTCCGTCCGCTCCCGAAGATAGGTCTGCATACCGTAGATAGAATTCTGCGACTCGCTCAAAAGCGTGGAGACCGCATCCGCGATCTCGCCGGACAGGACCGAGCCGATACCAACCGCTCCCTCTGTCGCGACATACCGAAGCGGTTTGTCATCCGCGTAGGACCCGACCGCTTCCTCAAAGCCGTCCGGGATCACCACATAGGCCTGCAGCTTTGCGCCCATCAGCGCCTCCTGCGCCTCCTCCTCGGTCATCTGGATGAACTCCATCGAAAACTGCGATTCATCCAGGTTCTGGAGGTAGTAAAGCCCCATCCGCAGATATAGCTGAGATTCAACATCGCCGACGACTCCGATCTTTACCCGGGAGTTTCCTTCATCGGACATGCGGCTTTTGATCATCTGCCATCCGAACAGCGAGATCAACAGCCCGAGAACCAGCGTCATTCCGAGGATCCGCGGCATCACCTTAACGCCGCGCTTCATCTGAAGCAGCGCGTATTTCCATCTGCCACGTCCGTTCATTTTGCCATCTCCAGATCCTTTGCAAGCTGCCGCGGATCTTCGTTGTAGAAGTACGGTTCGAGATGATGGTCACGGATCATGTAGAACCGGTCGCAGATCGACAGCTCCTGCGTATCGTGCGTGGCCATGACAATGATGCCGCCCCTGGCTTTGTGCCGCTGAAAATACTCAAGCAGCTGTTCCTTGCCCACCAGATCGAGCGATGCGCAGGCCTCATCAAGCAGGAGGATCTGCGGATCGCCGGTGATGCTGCAGGCGAGCGACAGCCGTTTTTTCATGCCGCCCGAAAGCGCTTTGACCGGCGTTTTCAAAAACTCGCCGATCCCCAGCATCGAGAGATTTCCCCCGGAAAGCTCGCGCTCCATCTGTTCCTTCGAATACCAAAGACGCAGATTATCACGCGCCGTCAGCTCCTCGATCAAAGGCGTTCCCTGCGGTACGTAGCCGACCATCGACCTTCTGGCCTCGTCGTTTCCAAGCACCTCGACTCCGTTTACGACAAACGCGCCCTGATCCGCCTTCTGCACCCCGGCCATGATCGAAAGCAGCGTGGATTTTCCGCTGCCGTTTCCGCCAAGGATCGCGACACATTCCCCATCGATAGCAGAAAAGGATGCCCCTTCGAGCACCCTTTTCCGTCCGTAGGCTTTCCAAATATCATGAACTTCAATCATGCTAACTCCATCAATGTCCGTAGATCATATAACTCAGCTGGTCGATGTACTCCTTCGGAACGCCCGATGACTGCAGCTTGTTCTGCAGCGTCTGGATAAACGTCGGGAGCGAACTCTGCGCCTGCGTGCCGTACTCCTGCGTGGTCAGCACGTTGCTCGGCGATGCGACTTTCGTTCCCTTCTTGTAGGTCATCGAAACCGTGCCGCTCGCGAAGCTCTTTCCGTTACTCAGAAGGCTGAGCGTCAGATCCATCTTCGAGGAGGACGTTGTGCCCTCAATACTCAGCGCGAATTTGCTAAGCTCGGTGGCAAGGCTGCCCAATTCGCTTCCGGCCATATTCAGCAGGCTCATGGTCGGGCTGATCGTGATCTTGCCGCTGAAATAGCCCTTGCGCGCCTGTGCCCAGTCGAGCTTGTCCGTCGTGACGTTCAGCATATCATACTTGACACCCTGATAGGACTGACTGATGACAAAGGTACCTGTGATCTTTTCGCTCACCTTGGTTCCGCTGCCGGTAACGACGATGCCATCCGTACCTTTCAGGTAAGCAAGTTCGAAGCCGAAGTT
>ONYR01000204.1 GCA_900322165.1 uncultured Eubacteriales bacterium | reverse complement strand
GAACGATTCTGCAGGCGCGCCAAACTTGCAATACTTTCGTCAACAGACCCCAGGAAACCCCACGCCCCTCTTTTGAGCGATTCTGCAGGCGCGCCAATAGCTAATTTAAGAATAAGGAATATCCCTCGCGCCGAAGCCCTAGCGAGAAAGAGGGGCGTGGGGTTACGTCTCGCGCCGAAGCCCTAGTGAGAAAGAGGGGCATGGGGTTACGTCTCGCGCCGAAGCCCTAGCGAAAAAGAGGGGCTGGGGTTATCCAGCCGAAGCCTTTGGAAGAGGTATATGCTTTTACTGGCACTTCCCGCACTCGCTGCACCCATTACAAATGGGCTGCATGCCGCAGGTTTGGCAGCGTTTGCCGTAGTGGGGTTTGTAGAGGTTTTCTTCCGGAATCGGGTAGCCCCACTCATCGGTGAGTTTGAAGTCGATCGGTGCTCCGATGTAGGTGAGGCCGGATTTGCGGGCTTGTTCGGTTTGGAGGCTGCCTTCGAGGTGGTAGGTTTTTCCGTCTTTGACGAAGCGGCGGCCGGTTCCGCAGAAGACGAAGGTGACGCCCGATGCTTCGCATTCTTCGCGGAGCGTTTTGACCCATTCGTAGTGGCATGGGCGGGCTCCTCCGTAGTTTTCGCCGTCGCACAGGACTTGTTCGATCTGGCCGCTGGGGAGGTACTCTTTGATTGAGACCGGGCCGATGAAGGGGGCGCACATGATTCCCTTGTGTTTGAATGGGAGGTCGAGGAGGATCGGGATGCGTTCGTCGGCGCGGCGCTGGTTTTCGCAGGTGACGTTGAACATGACGTTTTCCCACCCATCGCCCCAGTTGTAGGGAAGATGGTCCGCAACGCGTTCCGGGCGCTTGGTTAGGAGGAAGAATTTGACGTCCGGACGCTGGCGCATGATCTCTCAGGCCTCTTGGCGCCATGGATCGGCTTCCTCGAGGAAGAAGTCGGAGGTCATGCAGACGCGGAGCATCTCGCCGCTCTTGACCTTGTACTCGCCCGCTCTCGTTTTGCTGAGGGGGTAGCGAAAACCGGCTTTGGTTTTGTAAATGTCGCTGCCCTTCTTGTCGCGCAGCGCATCGAGGTAGTACATGTAACAGTTTTGGCAGCCTTCACTGCACTTGACGCAGCCGTGCCACGGGTTCCAGATATCATGCATGAAGACCACCTCACTTTCTTCGATTTTTACTTATTGTTTGGCTTTTTCTCTTCCCGTTTCAGCGCTTTGCTCAGACTGGAAGGCACGCTGCGCGGGCCTCGCACGGCCATGATATCATACTTTGTCTTCAGCTTTTCGAAGGTAAAACGGTCCGGCGCGTAGCGCTTTGTCAGCTTCAGCTTCATCAAGGCTGTGATGGTCAATGCATGGTCAACATAGCGGTATGGGATGTCGGTTTCGGTGACAAGGCAGCGAAACAGGATCGCGGAGACCGGCGCTGCGACGTAGAGATAGACTGTGTCGCCCGTCTGAATGCCTCTGCCCTGCTTCCAGTCGATCTCATCCTCTGAGTCGAAGGCGTGCTCGATGTCGTAGTATTTCGGGTTTGCGGGGACAAGCCACTCCTTCGGCTTGCGGAAGGCTTTTTTGGTATGCTCCGAGGCCGTCACCAGGTAGCTTTCATCGATCAGGCGGCAGATTTCTTTAAGCGGAACGGTTCCGTCAATCAGGACCGTGATCCAGTTGCCTTTATTGAGATGATATCCTTTGAAATACCCCTCTTTGTGAATCAGGTTTTCGGCATAGAAAGGATCCCCGAGCTTGACATTGATCACGTCGGCTCGGCCCTCTCCGTCTAGGCCAAGCCTATCCCTCGGAACATCCATCATGATCGCGAACCACTTTCGGTTGTCCGGGTGACGTAGGACTGGGAAGTCTGGCGCGGTCGGCAGCGGGTAGTCCGGTTCGATCCCGTATTTTTTCTTCACATAGGCGAAGATCTTTTTTGCGTAATTCATTTTTTCTCTTTTTTCGCGGACTTCTTGACCTCTTCGTGATAGAAGTAATTGACGACGACCGGCGGATCGCCGAACTCAGAGCGATGCTGATCATTATCACGGAGATACGGCATGCCCTCTTTGGCAGTGTATGCGCGCATTTTCTCATCGAGATCGGTCCAGTAGGCGCGGGATTTCTTGGAGTAGATCTCGTGGTAGAGCTCATCAAGCTCTGGGTGATTTTCGTGAATCCAGTCTAAAATGCGTATGCGGTAATCACCGCGGAGGTTCAGGTTTTCAAGCCAGACAAGGTTGCACTGCTTCTTCGCGCGCTCAATGATTTCGATTGGATCAGTCAGGCCGGGGAAGATCGGAGAGATGAAACAGGTCGTCTGAACGCCCGCTTCATAGAACGCTTTCATGGCTGCAAGCCGGCGCTCGATCGAGACACCGCGGTCCATCTCTTTACGGAAATCCTCATCGAGGGTGTTGATTGAGAACGAGACACGGGCGTTCGGGAAGGTCTTGATAAGGTCGAGGTCGCGAAGCACGAGGTCGGATTTGGTTGCGATGCTGATACTGACCCCGCTTCCCTGCAGCTGCTCAAGGAGCGCGCGGGTCCGCTTGTATTTGGCTTCAAGCGGCTGGTAGCAGTCGGTGACCGAACCGAAGAAGGCTTCCTTCCCGGCGTACTTTTCAGGGTGCTTGATCTCCGGCCAGTATTTGACGTCCACAAAATCGCCCCACGGCTCCGGATGGTTGGTGAAGCGCTTCATGAAAGACGCGTAGCAGTACTTACACGCATGGGTGCAGCCGACGTACGGGTTGACCGAAAAATCCGAGACCGGGAGGTTGGACTTGGTCATTACGCTTTTCACTTCGATTTCATTTACCTTCATGGCTCTTCTCCTGTATATAAAAATGGGTGCAGCACCCCGCGGTCCGGGCCGCCTTTCGGACTTGACAATCTATAGTATAAAAATTATACTAACTCTTGAAATGTTTTTCAAGTACGCAGAAATTTCTAACATGGTACACTTTTTATACCGGAGGCTGAAATGAAAGAGTACATGTCGTACGAGGACTATCTCGTAAAGGTGAAGGAAGGCATTGTCACCGAGGATGGCAACTGCCCGGTGACCCCTTTGCTTCTGATGCTGCAGGGGAAATGGAAAACGCAGGTGCTCTATGAGTTCTGCATTCATGATCATATCCGCTTCGGCGAGCTGAAAAAAGAGCTGCCCGGCATCACGAACACGATGCTGACAAGCACGCTTCGCGATCTGGAGAAGGACGGACTGATCGTGCGTGAGCAGTTCAACGAGATCCCGCCGCATGTGGAGTATTCGTTCTCGGAGATGGGCCGTGACCTGCTGCCCGTTTTCTACGCGATCATGGTCTGGGGATTCAAGCACGAGAAGGATCTTTCAAAGGCTCCTGCGGAAAATCCTGTGGAGTAACACATTCCAACCGCTTTATGGTATAATTTTCGCATCGCGCTTTGCTCTTCGCGAAGGCGACGCTTTCCTTTGCATTTCGATTTGATCAAGGAGTTTTTCTATGGACTGGCTTAAAAAGCACTTTTTCCTGGCACTCTATGTTGTTTTGATGATGGTCGGCATGATCCTGAACCTGAACGGTTGGTATCTGGTGCTCGGGACCTTCGCTTACCTGATCCTGTACGCGCTTATCAAGCTGCCGAAGACGGTAGCGTTTATCGGATATTTCCTGCAGGCCGGCCCGCACAAGTATGATGCGGCGTTCGCCTGCTATGAGTATGCTTACAAGAAAGGCGGCGTGGTGCCTGGGCCGATGCTCGCCTACGGCATTCAGCTTCTCGAGCGTTCGCAGTATGAGAAGGCGCTGAAGGTCATGCAGGACGTTCTCGTTGCGCCGGGGCTCAATCCGACGCTTCTCAAGATCGCGCGTCAGGACACGGCTTACGGTTACTGGAAGACCGGCGACCTTGATACCGCGATCTCCACGATGGAGCTGATGCGTGAGGATTACGACATTCTTGACGCGGACTTCTACACCGCGCTTGGCTTCCTGTATATCGAAAAGGGTGATTTTGAGAAGGCTGACGCGGTTACGCAGGAAGCTCTCAAGGAGCAGGCGGATTCCGGTCCGGCCTATGATAACCTTGGCATGATCGCCTACAAACAGGGCAATTATGAGGAAGCCAAGGAGCTGTTTGACAAGGCGATCGAGCTGAAGGACAACATGGCTTCCACAAAGTATTATCTTGGTCTGCTCGCCGAGCGTGACGGTGATACCGAGGCTGCGCGTGACTATTTTGAAGCCGCCCTGCGCTGCCCGATCACCGGCCTGAACGTCATCGCCAAGGAGACCATTGAAGAAAAACTGAAAGAATACCGCGAGTAAGCAAGCCCTCTGTCCGTTTTTGATTTCGATGTCCGCAAATCCTATCGACAAAGGAGATTGTCATGGAAATCCGTTTGATGAATCCGTCCGAGACCTCGCCCGTCATCCTGTTTGCCAAAGAAGAGCTGACGCGCTACCTGACCCGCATGGGCGCGCCGGCGATCCGCCTTTTGATCGGGCGCGCTGACCTTGCCGTCTACGGTTTTGAGAAGGTCGCCGATCCGTCGCTCGATGATCAGTATCTCATCGATGTGGAGCCGGACGGCGGGATCATCCTTGGCGGGAACGACCGCTCGGTCTTGCTTGGTGCCTACCGCTACCTGACCATGATCGGCTGTGCGTTCCTGCGCCCCGGTCCGGCGCATGAGGTCGTTCCGGTCAAGCTCTCCCCTTCCGATTACCGAGCGAAGGAGCGTTTTACCGCTTCTCTGCGTCACCGCGGGGTCTGCCTTGAGGGCGCGGATTCGGTCGAGAACATTTTGGATTTTATCGACTGGTCGCCGAAGGTGGGGTATAACAGCTTCTTCCTTCAGTTCGAATATCCGCAGACCTTTCTTGAGCGCTACTATTCCCACCAGAAGAATCCGCTTCTCCCGCCCGTCGACTGGAAAATGGCGGACTCCATGCGCCTCATGCCGTATCTGAGCGAAGCCATGGAAAAGCGCGGTATCCTGCAGCATCGGGTCGGGCACGGCTGGACAAGCAAGGTGCTTGGCTGCGAGGCGACCGGCTGGGACACCGAGGAAAAAGAGTTTGACGAGGTGACCCGCTCGCTGATCGCAGAAGTCGGCGGCAAGCGTGAGCTCTACTACGGTGTGCCGACGAACACGAACCTCTGCCTTTCCAATCCGGAAGCGCGAGCTCGCTACGCAGCGGCGGTCGTCGACTATGTTTCCAAGAATCCTGCGACCGACTACCTGCATCTGTGGCTCGCGGATGGTTCGCACAATTCCTGTGAATGCGAAGCCTGCAACGCGCTTCGGAACGGGAAGCAGCCTCGTCCCTCCGATCACTACATTGATCTTTTAAATGATGTCGATGCGGCCCTCACTGCGGCCGGTCTTGATGTTAAGCTTGTCATGCTGATGTACGTCGATCTTCTCTGGCCGCCGGTTGTCAGCCATCTGAACAATCCGGGCCGCTTTGTCCTGATGTTCGCGCCGATCTACCGCACCTTTGAGCATGCATTCGACGAGGTGCAGTCCCTTCCGGAGGAGATCCCGCTTGAGCTCAACAAAACGCCCTTCCCGAAGGATCTTCCCAACAACCTGACTCTCCTTAAGGGCTGGCAGGAAGCCACGGGCGGCAGTGACTGCTTCGACTACGATTACTACATGGGCCGCGCGCACTACGGCGACCCGACCTATATCAACCTTTCCCGCATCATCGTCCGCGATCTGAAGGATGCGAAGCGTCTGAAGATGAAAGGAATCAACAGCTGCCAGGAGCTCCGCGCGCACTTCCCGAACGGACTCGCCGGCTACGTGATGGCTCGCGTCTCCGCGGACACGTCGCTCACCTACGAAGCGCTCGCTGCGGAGTACTACGAAGCCTGCTACGGCGCTTCGGGCAAGGATGTCCTTGCCGTGATGGAGAAGCTTTCGGACTGCTTCCATGTCGATTATGTGCTTCACCAGCGTCCTTGGATCGATCCGGAGTATCACGCGCAGCTTGAGAACGTCAGCGGTCTTCTCGATGAGCTGACCGAACTCTACGCTGACCACACCCCGGTCTCCTCCGAGGCGCAGCAGCACATGTGGGAGGAACTGCTCTTCTTCACGCTCTACACCGATCTTTACACGCAGATCCTCCTCCACCTGACGGCCGGAGAGGATGCGGAGGCGATCGACCTCTTTGACCATGATTTCACGGATCTTGTGACTCGTCATGAAATGGTCGATCAGTCCGGGCTCGACGTGTTCCGCGTGCTTAGTGTTTTCGGCTCCGCCGTCAAACATGATCCGCGCTTCCTCGGTGCAACGCTGAATCAGGCAACCTGAGCAAGGGCTCGCGGCCGAAAAAGCGTCGCTGTAGCGCGAAACCTGAAAGAAAAAATTCTTCAGTACCGTTCAAAACGTGGTATACTGAAGTCAGACAGAGGAATTCCTCACAACAATGAACAAGAAAAGGAGATTAAATCATGGCTGATGTTAAAGACCTGCTCGATGTTAACAAAGACGGTAAGACCGATCTGAAAGACCTTCAGGCTGCCGCTGAAAAGGCCGGCATCAAGGATGTCAATGATGTGAAAGAAGTAATGAAAAAGGCCGGCATCGACAGTGTTGATGATGTCAAGGATCTCGCCAAGAAGGCAAGCGGCCTGCTTGGGAAGAAGGAAGAATAAATCCTGGGTCGTTTTAGAACACGAATTAAGGGAGGGTGTGTCTTAACACACCCTCTTTTTTATGCTGAATGGCTCGTTTCAGAGATGACACGTTTCGGAGATGACACGTTTCAGAAATGGTTTGGTTCAGAGGTGAAGTGGTTCAGAAATGGCCTGTTTCAGACCACTTATCTAGAAACAGCTTCTCTGATATGAAGAGGAATCGTCTCATACCAGAGGGTTTCATATCAAACACAGCCTAGCCATGCTTTGATATGTCGGATTTAATCTGCGATTGGGGGCTGCTTCATATCAATTGCTCCAGACGATAAGTTTTGGTGTGAAGCCAGTGCCGTCTGTTCATTGTCTGGTTCACATCAGACACTGTTTATAACAACTTTTGATATGAAGAGGCCCTGCTACAGGGTAATCTGGTACGGACCAAAAAAGCTGCAACGAGGACACTGGTATGCTTTGAACTCGTTCGTCCTGAGATCTGTACGGATCAACCGCTTCACATCCTGTATTTGATCTGAAATCAGACTTTTTACCCAAATACCCAAAGCGCATGGACACCAAATCCTGCGCTATGCAAAAAGGACTGTGAAGAAACACGTTTTCTTCACAGTCCTTTTTCACTTTTTTAAGTCACTCGCGTGTGGCGAATCTCGCAGCGCCAAAAGTTTGTCTCTTGACGCCTGCAGCCTTTCGCCGCGGTGAAAACTTATCTCTTAACGCGAGCGCCTGCACCGCTTACGATGCCTTCAACTTCCTTCAGAGAAGCCATCGTGGTGTCGCCGGGAGTCGTCATAGCGAGTGCGCCGTGAGCGGCACCGTAGTTGACAGCCTTCTCAGCATCCTCAAAGGTCATGAGGCCGTAGACAAGGCCGGAAGCGAAGGAATCGCCGCCGCCGACACGGTCGAGGATCTCGAGATCCTTATAATCGGTTGCCTTGTAGATCTGGCCGTCTGCCCAGCAGATTGCGCTCCAGTCGTTGATGCTTGCGGTCTTAACGGTACGAAGCGTGGTAGCGACAACCTTGAAGTTCGGGTAGGTCGCAGCGGCCTCGTTGATCATTTCCTTGTAACCATCCAGGTTCAGGGTCTTGAGGTTCGCGTCGTTGCCCTTGATCTCGAAGCCAAGGCAAGCGGTGAAGTCTTCCTCGTTGCCGATCATAACGTCAACGTACTTCGCGATTTCCTTGTTGACTTCCTGAGCCTTAGCCTGGCCGCCGATCGCGCTCCACATGGAAGGACGGTAGTTCAGGTCGTAGGATACGACAGTTCCGTACTTCTTTGCGGTCTTGATGACTTCGATGACGGTCTCGCTGGACTGCTCGGAAAGAGCTGCGTAGATACCGCCGGTGTGAAGCCAGCGAACGCCAAGGGTACCGAACAGATAGTCAAGGTCGAAGTCTTCCGGCTTTGCCTTGGAGATCGCGGTATTGGCACGGTCGGAGCAGCCGACAGCACCACGGATACCGAATCCGCGCTCGGTGAAGTTCAGACCGTTACGGCAAACACGGCCGATACCGTCCGTCTTCATCCACTTGATGAAAGAAGTGTCAACTCCGCCCTGAAGGATGAAGTCCTCCATCAGACGGCCGACTTCGTTGTCGGCAAACGCGGTCAGGACCGCTGTACGCATACCAAAGCAGCGACGAAGTCCGCGGATGACGTTGTACTCACCGCCGCCTTCCCAAGCCTTAAATTCACGAGCGGTACGAATACGTCCCTCACCCGGATCCAGACGAAGCATGACCTCGCCCAGCGCGACTGCATCATAGCGGCACTCAGAAGCCGGTCTCAGATTCAGTTCCATAGCAATCTCCTTTTCATGGTAAAAATCAGACCGCAAGACGGTCTAAAATCGAACATTGAAACGCACAAATTCCTCTTTATTATAGGAATTTGTGCGTTCTTTATCAAGTATCCAAAACGGTCGAAGACATGCACAAGATGGACTCCGGCCGTTTCCTTTTACTTACGATCACACTCCGGAGTAAGCGGAGAAGCCGCCGTCGATCGGAATGACAACACCGGTGATAAATCCGGCTGCCTTCTCATTGATCAGGTGCAGCAGGGTTCCGTTCAGCTCTTCCGGCTTGCCGAAGCGTCCCATCGGGGTCGCAGCAAGGATCTTGCCGGTACGTGCGGTCGGGGTGCCGTCCTCGTTGAACAGCAGCGCCTGGTTCTGCTTGGTGACAAAGAATCCGGGTGCGATCGCGTTGACGCGGATACCGACCTTGGAGAAGTGAACGGCCATCCACTGGGTGAAGTTGCTGACCGCTGCCTTGGCACCGCTGTAAGCCGGAATCTTAGTCAGAGGCGTGTAGGCGTTCATGGAAGAGATGTTGACGATGCTGCAGCCCTCACGGCCGATCATATCTTTTGCGAATACCTGAGTCGGAAGCAGGGTTCCAATGAAGTTCAGGTTGAAGACGAACTCAACACCGCTCTGGTCGAGCTCGAAGAAGCTGACAACACCCTCGAGGTCCTCGTCGCCGACTTCGTAGTATTCCTTGGTGGTCTGTGCGCGGGCATTGTTGCCGCCGGCACCGTTGATGAGAATGTCGCAGGGACCAAGATCCTGCAGGATCGCCTGATGCGCTTCTTCAAGGGAATCCTTCTTCAGAACGTTGCAGCCGTAAGCCTTGGCTTCGAAGCCCTTGGCACGGATCTCAGAAGCATACTTTTCTGCGTTGTCCTTGTTCAGGTCAAGCAGCGCGACCTTAGCGCCCTGCTCTGCGAGGGTAGCTGCGAACATGCTGCACAGGACTCCGCCTGCACCGGTAACGACCGCGACTTTGTTTTTGATATCAAGACTGTAATCCATGGTTATATCCTCCTGTGGGATGATTTGGTTTTTGTTTATGGTTTACGTTTTATGTTTTATGTTTTATGCGTTCGCTTTGGCTTTCTCGGACTTGACGATCGCTTCCCAGAGACCGTTCAGGTAGGCTGCGCCGAGTGCACGGTCATACAGGCCGTAGCCGGGCATTGCGACCTCGCCCCAGATCATGCGTCCGTGGTCGGGACGGATCGGGCCATCGAAACCGATGTCATACAGCGCCTTCATGATCTCGTACATATCGAAGGAACCATCGGAAGAAAGGTGAGCGGCTTCCTCGAAGTTGTCATCGGAATGGAAGTACAGGTTGCGGACATGAGCGAAATGGATGCGGCCCTTGAGGCTGCGGATCATATCCGGAAGGTCGTTCTTGCGGTTGGTGCCGTAGGAACCGGAGCAGAAGGTGACACCGTTGTGAACATCATCGACCGCGGCCATCAGGCGCAGGATGTTCTCCTTGTTGATGATGATGCGCGGAAGTCCGAAGACCGGCCAAGCGGGATCGTCCGGATGGATTGCCATCTTGATGTCGTACTCGTTGCAGACCGGCATGATGCGCTGCAGGAAGTAAACAAGGTTCGCGAAAAGCTTCTCATTGTCGATGTCCTTGTACATCTCGAACAGTTCCTTGACGTGAGCCATGCGCTCGGGCTCCCAGCCGGGCATCACGGTACCGTTCATATCGCCGGAGATGGAAGCAAACATCTTGTCCGGGTCAAGCGCGTCAACCGCGGCCTGGGTGTAAGCCAGAACGGTCGAACCGTCGGCTCTCTTTCTTGCCAGCTCGGTTCTTGTCCAGTCGAAGACCGGCATGAAGTTATAGCAAACCAGATGGATATCCTCTTCACCGAGGTTGCGAAGGGTCTCGATGTAAGCTTCGATGTCCTTCTCGCGGTTCTCGTTGCCGATCTTGATGGCATCGGAAACGTTAACGCTCTCGATACCGGCAATGTGCATGCCGGCTGCAGCTACTTCGTCCTTCAGGGCACGAATGCGCTCGCGGCTCCAGACCTCGCCGGGCTGGGTGTCGTACAGGGTGGTGATAACGCCGGTTACGCCCGGGATCTGGCGAATCTGCTCGAGCGTGACAGTGTCGAACTTCGAGCCGTACCAACGTAATGTCATTTCCATAAGGATGTCCTCCTGATCATGTTTTCAAGGCAGTTTTATCATTTGCCTTTCGTATGGTTACACTATACACGATAATCATAAAAAAAGCATTGAGATAATTGTTGCGTACATTGCAAATCTTGCGGTAAAATAGTTTTGCTGTCAAAATACAATACTTGATATGGAAGGACACCCATGCCTAGATATCTTCGTTCGGATTTCACCAAGCGTCAGCACATGGTCTCGCGCGATTTTGAGATCTTCTATTACAGCGATCTTCATTTTGAGACCGTCCCGGTCCACTCTCACTCATACTATGAATTCTATTTCTTCCTCGAGGGGGATGTGAAGCTCGAGATCAACAAGGACTCGATCCCGCTTCGCGAGGGAGATATCATCATGGTGCCGCCCTCAACGCCGCATCACACGGTCATTCTCGATTCCAACGTCCCGTACCGGCGCATCGTTTTCTGGGTGAGCCGCACTTTCTTCGACCAGCTCATGAGCGAATCACCGGCCTACGCCTGGCTTCCGGAGATGGTCAGACAGCACAGCCGTCACGTGTTTCATCCGGACCGGACTGCATTCCAGAGCCTGCAGTCGATGCTGTTTTCCGCCATCGACGAGTCCGAGGGCAACCGTTTCGGCCGTGAGACCATGCTCCAAGCCATGATCCGCCAGCTGGTGCTCGCGATTTCGCGCACGGTCTATGAGACTGAGACTCAGCTCAAGGAAACCGAGGCCTCCAGCCTCTTTCAGCGCCTCGTCGGCTATGTGGAATCGCACCTGGATGAGGAGATCTCGCTCGATGATCTTGCCGGCGCGTTCTATTTAAGTAAGTATTATCTCTCGCATCTGTTTAAAGAAATATCCGGTCTTTCCGTTCATCAGTACATTACCAGGCGCCGCCTCGAGGCCTGCCGGACGCGGATCATCGCGGGCGAAGACATCACACAGACAAGCCAAATGTACGGTTTTTCCGACTACTCCAGCTTCTACCGCGCGTTTACCAAGGAATACGGCATGTCGCCGAAAAAATACCGCGAGATGGCGGGCGTCACAGCCCACTCCCGTCAAACACAGGCCTAAGTGCCATCGTGGCGGAGGCTGAGGCCTGGCGGAATCCGTCAAGCCCGTTTTGCAACGCACGGTTCACTACCCGCTCGTACTCAAGCGTCGTGATCCGGCGGTTGATCTCCGGGTACCGCTCTGCGTCCGCGTAAGGGGTGTATTGCCTCAGAAGGCTGATCGTGATGCTCTCCTTCGGCAGGGTTCCAAGGTAATCCATCAAGGCCTCGGAATCGCGGCTGCAGCCCGGCAGCACCAAATGCCTAACAAGCGTGCCGCTCCTCATCTGGCCGTCTTCCGTAAAGACGCACTCCCCTCGCTGCCGGATCATTTCTTCCAGCGCGAGCGAAGCAGCCTCAAAATAATCATCCGCCTTTGAGTACCGCCCGGAGATCTCCGGGCTTTTGTATTTCAGATCGGGCATGTAGATATCCACGAGCCCATCGAGCCTCTTGAGTGCTTCAAGCCCTTCATATCCGCCGCAGTTATAAACGATGGGGATCGTGAGCTGTGGCTTTACTTTTTCGAGCACCTCCGCGACCTGAAGCGCGTACGGAGTCGGCGAAACCAGGTCGATCACGGCCGCGCCCTGCTCCTGAAGGCCGAGGATGATCTCACCAAGACGCGCCTTGGAGATCACCTCACCGTAGTTTTGCAGGGAGATCTCTGCATTTTGGCAGAAAACGCATTTCAGATTGCACCCCGAGAAGAAGATCGCACCGGCACCCCAGCGCCCGCTTCGATCCTTGGAACCGATGAGGCAAGGCTCTTCCCCTTCGTGGATCATCGCGCGGGCGGCACGAATCTCACGATCACAGCCGCAAATTCCGCGCGTCCTCGTACGGTCCGCCCCGCAGCGTCTCGGGCAGATCTCACAGTGACTGAGTGTCAGCATGCCGCTTATCTCCTTTCGCAAGTGTTTCTTTCTAAGTCTTTTTCCAATTATAAGAACGGAATCCACCCCTGTCCAGTCTTCGTTTTTCAAGTCGAAAAACTTTTTTTAATTAGGGGTTTACTTTTTCCGATTTCTTTGGTAATATAATACGGCACGGAGAAAACAAGCTCCGTATGGAAGATTAGCTCAGCTGGGAGAGCGCCCGCTTGACGTGCGGAAGGTCACAGGTTCGAGTCCTGTATCTTCCACTGAAGACCTGTGAAATTGAGTTTCACAGGTCTTTTTCGTTT
>ONYR01000205.1 GCA_900322165.1 uncultured Eubacteriales bacterium | reverse complement strand
GGCTTGGGTAAGCTTCTGGGCCGGAAACTGGGCGCAGGGGGCAGTGGAGTTGGTTTTGTGTGTATTTCTCAGTAACGGATTTGTAATCATGTGAGGGTTTTCCGCGGTGTTCAGTGACTAAACCGTGGGAAAATGCCGATAAAGTCTATATGTCCTCTGACACATACATTTGTAGGAAGCAACAATGAAAAAAGAATAGACTCAGGCAGCAATACTCCACTGCCTTAGTCCACTCAGCCCCAAACCACATCAAAAATATTGCGCAAATCCTTCATCCACCGCAGAAAACAATAAAACCCCCTGCACACCCTCTTGACGCAGCATTTTCAGCCAGGCGAGAGGGTGTGCAGGGGGGTTAAGGATTTCTTGAGAAGACGCTCCTACCTCACTCCATCGCCTTTTTCAGTGCTTCCAGCGAGGTGCGGATGTCATCGAAGCAATTGGTGGAAACCGCGAACCAGTGGTCTTCATCGATCTGTGCTACGTAGTAGAACTCGGACATGCGGTAGTACGTGACCGTGTTTTCCGTTCCGTCCGTCATGTACAGGGTGAACGTGACTACGTCATTTTTATCGTAGGCGGGCTCTTCGAGCATCTCGTAGGCCGGTGATACCGAGATCATCATGCGGTACAGATTCAGGAACGGATCCGATTCGACAAGCTGTTCGTTGAAGTAGTAGACCTCAAGACGGTTGTCCTCTGTGATGCCGGCGGACTCATCGAGCTCCTGTCTCAGTGCACGGAATGTGTAGGTCTCGCCGTCGATCGTCAGTGTACCGTGATCCACCATCTTAATGGAACGGATAAACATCAGCTTGTTGACAAAGTCGAACGGTGTGCTGGAACGGGCCGAGAGGCAGGATGCATCGACACCGAACACGATGTTGCTGTTGCCCTCACGGAAGTAGACATACTCATTGTTTTCGCCGTAGCGGAAACCGAATACATAATCCGTGGTGTTGTAGACGTAGTTGTCTGCGGTACCCTTGCGGGTCGTGATGATCTCGTGGTATTCCGGCTCATCGCCCAGACCGTACTGATCAAGGTTCTGGCAGTCCGCATCGATCACCTCGATGACTTCAGGCATCGCAAGCGTTGCGAAATAGCCTTTCTGCAGGTCGGTCCGAACCGCAAGTACATCGTTGTGATACGGCTCGCGGAAGCGGAATCCCGATGCCAGCGCGACACCGGCTTCCGTCATGTCGGCTGCGTACTGATCATCGTAGTAGATGTCGATCGGCAGACCGCCCTTGCCCTGAATGAACAGTTCGCAGGGGAATCCCTCGCTGTCCATGCTGCTCTGGATCGTGACCTGACGCATACCCTTGGCTTTGGCCGTCAGATAGGTGTAGTTGTTGCCATCGCAGGCGTAGACGTTGTTGTCGCCGACTACCTGACAGAACGCGTAGGAATGGTCGCTCGAGCGAGTACCGACATGAACCTCATAGAGCGAACCGTCCTTCATCGTCGTAATCAGGCGGACAAGCGGGTCTTTCAGCCCGAACTCGGCCAGTCTGTCGGGATCGGTAACGTTCTCTTCAATGAGTTTGTAGGTGTTGAATTTGGTACCAAGGTTGACAATGGACATCGACGAATAGGACAGTGTCCATTCCGGATGTTCCTTCATGCTCCAGTTGATTCCCGTAACGGTCGTCTCACCCGGGATCAATGTGTAGCTGTCTCCGTCGTACGTAACGAAAATCGAGGCGATGTTGTTGACATCTACATCGATCAGTGTCGAGTAAATGAAGCTTTCAGAGGATTCCTCCCCCTCCGCTGCTGCCTTCTGCTTGTTGTGGATCGAGACGCCGATAACCGCGCCGATCAACACCAGCAGGCACACCGCCATGATGATGATTCTTTTTTTCATTAGCGGTGTTTCCTCCTTGAGTAGGTGACAATGCCGGCGATAATGATGATGGCCGGAACGAGCACGATGAAGACCAGGCCCCAGACAACGAAGTCCATGTTCGAGGTTTCGATCATGCCCTCTTCCAGGCTCTTCGTGGAGATGTAAAGCTGATCGCCGGTATCCTGCAGGTAGTCGCAGATGATCGTCGTGAGCTTATAGTTACCGGTCGTTGCGTAGGTGTTGATATACTCGCTGTTACCGACAACCACGAGCTTCGAGGTGACGTTCTGGTTGTTGACGGTCTTCTCTTCTTCTGCCGCAACGACAAGATTGAACGGACCCGTGATATCGCCCTCTTCGTAGACGACAGCTTCGTTGGTTCCCTGCTTGATGATCGCGCCGGCTGAAGTCGTAACAAGGGAGTCGATCTTGATGCGGCTGGAGATCTGGTCGCTGACCGTAATGGAGGCCGGGAGCACCATCAGCGCATAGTTGTTGGAGTCATTCAGCATGTAGCTCGTGATCTCGCTGTCGGTCGAAAGGATCGGCAGGATCATCTGCGGATACTGATAGTAGTAGTTTTCATCGGTCTCGACCATCAGTCCGGGCTGAACGCCAAGGCCGTAGCGGGACAGCAGGCGGCTGAAGTTCGGCAGCTCCGGAGAATCGTAGGAAGCCAGATACAGCATGCGTCCGCCGTTCTCCATGTAGTTCAGGAGCGTCTGATACTCGCCTTCGCTCAGGTCCTGTCTCGGGTTGTTGACAAGGACGACCGTCGCGACATTCGCTTCGAGCTCATTGATGTTCTCGGTAACAAGGTTCAGTTCCTTGGTATCGTAGTTCGAGTAGCTGAGGTAATCGAGGAACCCGTCCGACAGGAGGGTCTCGCTGTGGCCCTGCAGCTGGTAGAGCACCGGCGTCTGGGTCATGCTGACGTACTGGATCGCGGTGGACAGCGCTTCTTCAGCGGAGAAACCGGTGACCGTACGGGTCAGGTACTGATAGTCGGTCGTGACTTCGTAGAGGTTGTTGAGCGGCAGCGTCTTAAACTTGCCGGTCGCCTGATTCTCAACGATCAGGGTACCGTTCGCGAAGCTCTCCGAATCGTCCATCAGGAACCGGTTCGCGAAGGTCGGATCCTTCAGAGGGTCGATGGTCTTGAAGCTCAGGTGCTTGGAAAGATCGCAGTACTCATTAACGAGCAGGATGACCTTTGCGTTCAGGTCGTTGGTCTCGGTACCGGTATTGTACAGACCGTAGATGACAATGTCATCTTCCAGGGAATTCAGGATCTCCATGGTCTGCTCGCCGGGGGTGTAGAGTTCCTCTTTCGTAAGGTCGATCGTCAGATCGAGCTCGGCAAACAATACATTGATCAGGATCAACGCGACTAAAACAACGAGCGTCGAGACCGTGGCGTAGCCGCCGTATTTCAGGGATTTTTTGCGCTGATTCTGGCTTCTGAAACTAAGTCGATTCATGGCTTTATCCTCCCTTCCTTAGTTCCAGCGTCTTCTCTCGATTACCTGATAGGTAAGGAAGAGGAAGAACGCCGCTACCGTAATAAAGAAGATCACATCGGTCGCCGCAAAGACGCCGCTGAACATCTGGGCGTAGCGCTCAAAGATCGAGAGCGACTTCAGAATTCGTCCAAGCAGTCCGTCGAACGCGGTCGGAACGATAAAGAAGGTGACAACGAGGCCGAGAACACCGACAACGCCGACGATCACGGTCACAAGAATGTCATGGATCGAGGTGTAAACCAGGAACAGCACCGCCGCAAGCACCACCAGCAGCACGCCAAGCGAGACGTAGCGGCTCGTGGAGACCAGCGCGTAGAAGCCTTCGGAAAGCATCAGCACCGAGAACAGCGCGATCGTGATGACCGCTGCGATAAGCTGATTTTCCGTCAGGGAGGAGATGAACATACCGATCGCGATGAACGCAAGGCCCAGCATCAGGAACGCGATATAGCCGCCGA
Source organism: uncultured Eubacteriales bacterium (assembly GCA_900322165.1). GTDB lineage: Bacteria > Bacillota > Clostridia > Lachnospirales > Bianqueaceae > RUG760. The sequence goes on along the minus strand of ONYR01000205.1, from coordinate 1,461 downwards.
ACGTCATCTGGAAGGACATCACACCCTTAAAGACAACCGCGGTAACGATCGGCTGCAGCGCGCTGAGCGCAATGACGATGAGGAAGACCACGACCGCGGCAAAGTATTTGCCAAGCACGACGTCGGTCGTCTTGATCGGAGTCGTCAGAAGGATCTGATCGGTGCGGTTCTTGCGCTCCTCAGAGAGGATTCTCATGGTCAGGATCGGGATAACGAACAGCACCAGCGAGGTGCAGGCGTTCAGGACATGATAGTAATCCGCGTAGCGGTAGTACAGCGTGTAGTAGCTGTAGTAGAAGCCCATGATCACCATCATCATACCGATGAATACGTATCCCAGCGGACTGCGGAAATACGTGCGAAGCTCTTTCTTAAATACGGCCAGCATCAGCGTTTCGCCTCTCTTTCTCCGGTTACCTGCAGGAAGATGTCCTCCAGATTGATCTCGTCGGTCTTCATCATGAGGATCGGATAATTATTCTCACTGCAGTACGCGAAGATCTCCTCGCGCACATCCGTGGTATCGTCGGTTTCAACCTTGATATCGACGGTGCCCTCTTCTCTCACACGCAGCAGCTCGGCATTTTCCACGCCCTCAAGCTCGCCGATGCCGCGCAGGATCTCGTTTTTGGGTCCCTTGATGCGCAGCTCAAGCTTGTTGATCTGCAGCACGTTCCGGCTCAGATTCTCCGGCGTGTCGATCGCGACGATGCGGCCGTGATTGATAATGACAAGCTTGTCGCAGACTGCCTGCACTTCCTGCAGAATGTGCGAACTTAAAAGGATCGTGTGCTTTTTGCTCAGATTCTTAATGAGGTCACGCACTTCAATAATCTGTTTCGGGTCGAGACCGACGGTAGGCTCATCAAGGATCAGCACTTCCGGATCGCCGACCATCGCCTGCGCGAGGCCGACACGCTGACGGTAACCTTTGGAGAGGTTGCGGATCAGACGGTTGCGCACGTCATTGATGCGGGCCAGTTTGCAGACCTGATCGATCGTTGCCTTCTTGGAAGCGGCCGGCACACTCTTAAGGTCGCAGGCAAAGTCAATATACTCTTCCACTGTCATATCGACATACAGCGGCGGAATTTCAGGCAGATAGCCGATCTTCTTCTTGGCCTCAAGAGGATTCTCCAGAACATCAACTCCGCCTACCTTTACCTCGCCTTCCGTTGAGGAAATGTACCCGGTAATAATGTTCATCGTTGTCGATTTTCCGGCACCGTTCGGGCCAAGGAATCCGACGATCTCCCCGTCTTCGACCGTAAACGAGATATCATCGAGTGCCAGATGATCCCCGTACCGCTTGGTCAGATGTTTTACTTCAATCAAGGTATGGCCTCCTGAAAATATAAAGAGTCGGTCTCTCAATCAGTCTCAATCGAGATTTCTTTACAAGTCTAATACACAAAAATGAACAAGATATGAATAAACTAGACACAGTCTGTGAATCAAAAT
>ONYR01000206.1 GCA_900322165.1 uncultured Eubacteriales bacterium | reverse complement strand
CGCGCGAAGAGCGCGACATCTCTCGCGACAGACAGCTCCTTTTCTTTAGTGAAATAACAGATCTGTGTCTTTTTACGGAAATCATCGACCGAAAGCGGGGACGCAAACTTCGCGGTTCCGCTTGTCGGGAGGGTGTGATTCGGTCCGGCCAGATAGTCACCGAGCGGTTCGGTCGTAAAGTGACCGAGGAACACGGAACCTGCGTTGCGCACCTTGTTTACAAGATCCAGCGGGTTTTCTACTGCCAGCTCCAGATGCTCCGGAGCGATCTCATTGGCTACCTCAAACGCCTGATCGAGCGATTCGGTCACGAGGATCCGTCCGTAGTTACGTAAGGAAGCCTCCGCAATCTCACACCGCGGCAGGAGCGGAGTCTGCTTCTCCAGTTCCTCTTTCACCGCTTCCGCCAGCGTTTCCGAGTCCGTCACGAGAATCGCCATCGCCAGCTTGTCATGCTCCGCCTGGCTTAACAGATCGGCTGCGACCCACGCCGGGTTGGCGCTCTCATCCGCCACGACCATGACTTCGCTCGGTCCCGCGATCATGTCGATCGCCACCTGTCCAAAGACCATCTTCTTCGCCATGGCCACGTAAATGTTTCCGGGGCCGACGATCTTATAGACTCTCGGGATCGATTCGGTTCCGTAGCACAACGCAGCCACTGCCTGCGCCCCGCCGACACGGAACACACGGTCCACCCCGGCCACATAGGCAGCTGCCAGGATCGGATCGGCGATCTCCCCGTTCTTTCCGGGAGGCGAAACGAGCACCAGTTCCTTGACCCCTGCGATCTTCGCCGGCACCGCGTTCATCAGCACGGTCGACGGATAGGAAGCGGTACCGCCGGGCACATACAAACCGACCTTCTCGATCGGCATGACCCTCTGGCCGATCAGGCTTCCGTCCTCCTCTTCGATCACAAAATCGTTCGCGATCTGCTTTTCATGGAAGCGGCGAATGTTCCGCTCCGCCTTTACAAGCACCTCGCGCAGCTCAGAGGGAATCCGCTCATAGGCCGCCTGGATCTCTTCTTTGGACACTTCCAGATTCGGCGTGTCCGCATGATCAAATCTCAGATTGTATTCTTTAATCGCTTCATCTTTGCGTGTCCGGACGTTCTCAAGGATCGTCCGAACTGCTTGATTCACTTCTTCATATTCAAACTGACTCCGCACCGGAATCAGCTTTTCCCATCCTTCCCTCGGAAGTCTTTTAACCTCTATCATCATCCCAGCGCCTCCTTCATGCTGCGCCTGATCCCATCGATCTCTTTTTCATGGAAACGATAGCTGGCCTTGTTGACGATCAGTCTCGCCGAGATCTCCATAAAGCGGTCGATGACCTCCAGATGGTTTTCTCTCAGCGTTGACCCGGTCTCGACGATATCGACGATCACGTCCGACATTCCAAGCACCGGCGCCAGCTCGATCGAACCGTTTAGATGGATGAATTCCGCATCACGTCCACGGGCAGCATAATATTCACGAGCGATACGCTCGAATTTCGTTGCTACCCGAACGCGGCGGCTGGGATCCTCCTTGTATCCCTCTTTTGCGGCCACCGCCATGTGGCAGTGCCCGTAGCCAAGATCCAGCACTTCAAAGACGTCAGCGCCCTCTTCCTCAAGAATGTCTTTTCCGACCACTCCGAGATCCGCCGCGCCCTTTTCAACATAAACCGCTACATCCGCCGGCTTCACCAGAAGATAACGGATTCCTTTTTCCTCATCTTCGATGACCAGTTTCCGTCCGACATTCTCCATCGCGGGAATGCCGTACCCGGCCTGACTGAGCAGTGCGTAGGTTTTATCTCCCAATCTGCCCTTCGGCAGCGCAATCGTAATCATACCTGTTCCCTCGTGCCAAGAACCTTTACCTAAGTACCTCTCTCAATTCATCAAGATCGAGCGCAAACCCGACAGCTCCGCAGGTCTTGTCATGATCCTTAAGGAACTCTCTTGCCAAAGAATCATATTGTCCGCCGGAGATAACAAGACTTCCGCAGCCTTCCACAAAGCCCTGGAACACGATCCCGTTATAGTAACCGAGCGGATT
>ONYR01000279.1 GCA_900322165.1 uncultured Eubacteriales bacterium | reverse complement strand
GTTCCGAACAGCACCGGCGCTGCCAAAGCTATCGGCCTTGTTATTCCCGAACTGAACGGCAAGCTCATCGGTTCCGCTCAGCGTGTTCCGGTTGCTACCGGTTCCACCACCATTCTTGTCGCTGTCGTTAAGGGTCAGGACATCACCAAGGATTCCATCAACGCTGCTATGAAGGCTGCTGCTAACGAGTCCTTCGGCTACAACACCGATCAGATCGTATCCTCCGACGTTATCGGAATGCGTTACGGTTCTCTGTTCGATGCTACCCAGACCATGGTTGCCAAGATCGATGACGACACCTATCAGGTTCAGGTCGTTTCCTGGTATGACAACGAGAACAGCTACACCAGCCAGATGGTTCGCACCATCAAATATTTTGCAGAGCTTAAGTAAGTTTTTCTCAAAACTTTGATCTGTCGATAATCACTGCCGCCCCGAGGGATGGATCCTTCGGGGCGGTTTTGTATGCCTGCGGCGTGTTTTCTTCAGATAAATTTAACAATCAAGGATTGCACAGACGGGTAAAAGGGGCTAAAATAGTCAGGCAGGTTAGGCAGAAAGAGAGATGATGGGATATGTTTGAAACGGTCAAAAGCGTCTGGTACATGGTCAAGGTGTATTTTGAGACCAAGCCGATCTTCAGAAGGGCCAGAAAGATGCCCGAGAAGGACAGCTGGCAGGTCGGATACGACTACCTTTACGTACATACGGCTGAACTGATGAAGCAGACCGGGTCACGCATCGTGTTTCACGGATTGGAGAACATTCCGGAGCGGAAAGACTGGGAGACCGGCATTCTGTTTGTCGGCAACCATCAGAGTTATTTCGATATTCCCGTGCTTCTCTCCGTCATGGAACGCCCGACCGCGTTTGTTGCAAAAAAGGAGCTGTCCCATGTACCGTTTGTCGGCGGGATGATGCGCTGCATCGGCTGCGTTTTGATCAACCGTAAAGACCTCAGACAGTCGATGGACGCGATCAAGGTGACCTCCGAGCGCCTGGAGAAGGGCCTGAACATGATCATTTTCCCCGAAGGCACCCGCAGCAAATCCGAGGAGATGGGTGAGTTCAAGAAGGGCAGCATCAAGGCCGCGACCAACATCGGCGCTTCGATCGTGCCGTTCCGCATTTCGCATCTGGCGGACGTTTTTGAAGCGAACAAGGGCTTCAAGATCGTCCCGAGGCAGGTCGATATCTATTTCGGCGAGCCGATCGAGACCTCGGAAATGTCCAAAAAAGACCAACGCTTTTTAGCGGACCATATGAAAGAGATCGTTCAGTCTTTGCACTGAACGATCTCTTTTTTTGTCGGTTATGCTTTTGTTATGCTTTTGGTCCGCTGAGGCTTTCCTCAACGGCTTTGCGCCGTTCTTCAAAGAACCGGTAGACCGACTCGGCGGCGGGCATGTTCATGCCGTCGACCTTGGCGAGCTCTTCGACCGAGGCCGAAGCGATCTCGTCGATCGAGGCAAAGTGCTTGAGAAGCAGCTTGCGGCGAACCTCGCCGATGCCGGGGATATCCTCGAGAATGGAATGCGTCTGGGCATCCTGACGCAGCTTGCGGTGGTAGGTGATCGCGAAGCGGTGCGCTTCATCCTGAATGCGCGTGATGAGGAGGAACGCATCGCGGTTGGAGCCGAAATCGATCTCCTTGTTGTTGAAATACAGGCCTCTCGTGCGGTGATGATCATCCTTGACCATGCCGGCGACCGGAATATCCAGCCCGAGCTTTTGCAGCACGCCCAGCGCGATGTTGACCTGACCGCGGCCGCCATCCATCAGCAAAAGGTCCGGAAGCTTGGTAAAGCTGCCAAGGGAGAGATCCTTGCCTTCCGCGGACAGCGAGCGGATCTCCTCGAGCGCGTGAGAGAAGCGCCTTGTCAGGACTTCCTCCATCGAAGCGTAATCGTTCGACCCGACAACGGTCTCGATCTTGAACTTGCGGTAGTCGCTGTTTTTCGGCCGTCCGTCCTCGAACACGACCATCGAACCGACGGACTGTGTGCCGAAGGTGTTGGAGATATCGTAGGCTTCGATGCGGC
>ONYR01000207.1 GCA_900322165.1 uncultured Eubacteriales bacterium | reverse complement strand
ATGTTGCGGTCTATGCGGATATCGCGGCCTGTTTTATCCCGCTGTTTCACGGAATCGCAAGGATCGGCTGCTTTCTGGGCGGCTGCTGCTACGGGATCGAGTGCAAGGTCGGCTTTGTGATGATCCACTCGCCGGCCGCGGGGGCCAACGGAGTGAGCCGTTTCCCGGTGCAGCTTCTGGAGGCGGCGCTGGAATTTGTCTTATTTGCCTTGATCTACCTGGTGCTGTACCGTGGGTGCGCGGAAAAGCGCAGCGCCGGAGAGAAGAGCAGGCTGGAAGGGCATCTGCTGAACGTCTATCTGGTGTTGTATGCGGTGATCCGGTTCCTCGATGAATTCCTGCGCGGTGATGATGCGCTGCGAGGTATTTTCGGACCGTTTTCGACATCGCAGTGGATCAGTCTGACCGTCCTTGCCGTGCATGCGGTGTATTTCGGAATCAAGGCATGCCGCAAAGACACGCTGCAGGCAACGAGCGCGCGCGGCTAGACCGCAGCGGAGCAAGCGGCGAAACATGAGAGCGAATCGTGAGATCGATGAGGGACAGTGAAATGAAATATTTTGTGTTTTCGGATGTGCACGGCGTAGCCGATGATCTGGAGAAGACGCTCAAGCGCTTTGAACAGGAGCAGGCGGATGTGATCCTCCTGCTGGGCGATCTGATCTATCACGGACCGCGGAACGGTGTGCCGGACGGGTATGATCCGATCCGCTGCGTGGAGATGTACAACCGGTACAAGGAGAGGATCGTCGCGGTGCGCGGCAACTGCGATGCGGACGTGGACCAGATGATGATGGAGTTCGCGATCACAGCGAAATACATGATCCTGCCGACGGAGCACAGCTACCGCATGGTGCTGACGCACGGTCATCACCCGGAGGAGGAGTTTTACATTCAGCCCGGAGACCTTCTGCTGAGCGGGCACACGCACGTGCTGAAGGCGGAGAAGAAGGGCGATTACTTCTGGCTGAACCCCGGCTCCGTGGCGCTGCCGAAGGAAGGCAATCCGAAAACCTACGCCGTGATCGAGGGGCGGCATATTGAGATCAAGACCCTCGATGGAGAAGTGTTCAAAGTCTTTGACTTCTAAACAGATACAAAAAACACTCAAAGGAAGGTGACGATCATGGCCAATACCAATGAAAGGATCTGCATCATCGGAGGCGGTCCGGCCGGCATTTCAGCAGCAATGTACCTGGAGAAAAAAGGGTACGAGAACTATGAGATCTACGAGAAGCTAAACAAGATCGGCGGTAAGTCCTGGTCTCCGAAGATCATGGTCAACGGGGAAGAGCGCACGTACGAGACCGGTGCGATCATGGGTGCAAAGACCTACTATGCGGTCCATGAGGTGGAAGAATTCGGCGGCGCGACCCACGCGGACGGCCCGAACATGCGCCGCATGTACCGGAACGCCTCGGGCGAGGAGATCTTCCCGTTTGATCCGAAGAAGGATTTCTCGATTAAGAAAACACTCGATCTTGTCAAGCTGAAGAAGCAGATGAAGAAGCTTGTTCAGATCATGAACACCAAGTACTATGGCTATGACTGCTACGGCCACATCGGCGTGGCGGACGGCCGCTACTCCGGCCTTTCCAAGGGCACGGAGGATTTCCTGCAGCATATCGAGGGTGTCAACCCGAACCTGAAGGATCTCGCGCTTCCGTTCGACCAGTTCTGCAAGCTGAACGGCGTGGAGGAAGTCCAGAAGATCTGGATCGGCCCCTACACCTCCTTTGGCTACGGCTATTTCGATGAGATTCCGGCCGCCTACGTCATGAAGTACCTTGACACGACGACCGCGATCGAGTTCGTCAACATGCGTCTGTGGACCTGGAAAGAGGGAACGCAGTCGATCTATGTGAAGGCTAACGCAAAGCTGAAGCATCCGGCACACCTGTGCACGGAGGTAGTCAAGGTCGAGCGTCCCGCGGAAGGCGAGGAAGGCAAGATCAAGGTGACCCTGAAGAGCGAAGAGGGTGAGCGGGTCGAGGAATTCGACAAGCTGATCGTCACGACGCCGCTGGATTGGTTTGCCAAGTTTGCTGATGCGCGCGAGGAAGAGAAGGAACTCTTCTCCAAGATCATCCACGAGAAGTACGTTGACTTCATCGGCAAGTTCGAGGAGAAGAAGGGCCCGACGATCTCCGGCTACATCTTCGACAACATGACCCCGGAGCGCCTTGGTCACGCGATGGTTTACTATCATCGCTGGGAAGACCTCGAGGGCGACTGCCCCTGCACGGTCTACGCACTGCGCAACCACATGGGCAGCGAGGACGCGCCGTACGATTACACGATCGAGACCATGCTCGACGACATGGCCAAGTGCGGTTTCGAGGTGAAGGAGCGCCTGTATGAGCAGGAGAGCTACTATTGCCCGCATGTGAGCCCGAGGGATTATGCGGACGGCTGGTATGACAAGCTTGAAGCGATGCAGGGCAAGCAGAATACGTTCTACGGCGGCGAGATCATCTCCTTCGGCGACATGGAGGATACCTGTGCCGCGTCCAAGGACCTGATCGGACGTTTCTTCTAACAGACAAACATAGCAAAACACAAACTCACGAGGCTTCGGCTTCGTGAGTTTCATGATGAACCAATGTTTTTTATCAGGAGGATCTCCCCATGAGGAAAACCAAGATTATCTGCACGATCGGACCGGCGTCTGAGCGTGAGGATGTGCTCAAGAAAATGTGCCAGGCCGGCATGAATGTAGCGCGCCTGAACTTTTCCCACGGCACCCATGAGGAACATCTGTCCAAGATCGAGCGGATCAAGAAGGTGCGTGAGGAGCTCGGCCTTCCGATCGCGATCATGCTCGACACCAAAGGCCCGGAGTACCGGATCGGCGTCTTTGAGAACGGTAAGATCTCGCTGCGCGACGGAGACCTGTTTACGTTCACCACGGAAGAGATCATCGGCAATGAGTCTCGGGTTTCGGTCAGCTACAAGAAGCTGAATGAAGAGATGAACCCGGGCGATCGGATCCTTGTCAACAACGGACTGGTGATCTTTGAAGTGCAGGAGGTGGAAGGATGCGAGATCCACTGCCGCGTCATCGCGGGCGGGGATCTTTCCAACCGCAAGAGCATGAGCTTCCCGAACAAGGTACTGAAGCAGGTCTACCTTAGCGAGAACGATAAGAGCGATCTTCTCTTCGGCATCGAAAACGGCGTGGATTTTGTCGCGGCTTCGTTCGTATCGACGAAGCAGGACATGGTGGATCTGAGAAGCTTTCTGGATCAGAACGGCGGGAAGCGGATCAATGTGATCGCGAAGATCGAAAACCAGGCGGGCGTCGACAATATTGACGAGATCTGCGAAGTCGCGGACGGCATCATGGTCGCCAGGGGTGATCTGGGCGTGGAGATCCCGTTTGTGAAGGTGCCCTCGGTGCAGAAATACCTCATCAGCAAGTGCCGTCTGCTTGGCAAGCGCGTCATTACCGCGACCGAGATGCTCGAGTCGATGTGCCAGAACCCGCGCCCGACCCGCGCGGAGATCTCCGACGTTGCGAACGCGGTCTACGATGGATCCTCTGCTGTCATGCTTTCCGGCGAGACGGCGGCTGGTAAATACCCGGTCGACGCAGTCAAGAGCATGGCGGATATCTGCCAGTATACCGAAGAGAACATCGATTACAAGGACTGGTTCCAGTCGACCAAGTTCAAGATCCACAACAACCTCGACGCGATCTCCCACGCGACCTGCGCGATGGCGATCGACGTGGGCGCGAAAGCGATCGTCGTGAACTCGCTCTCCGGACGGACCGCGCGCATGGTCAGCCGTTTCCGCTGCCCCTGCGACATTGTCGGAACTACGACCGACCGCATGGTCTGGCGGCAGCTGAACCTGAGCTGGGGCGTGACACCGGTCTTCTCCGAAGAGTACAGCTCGATGGATGTCATGTTCTATCAAGGCATGAAGGACGCAAAGCGCGTGCTGGGACTGGTACCGGGCGACAATGTTGTCCTGACCGGCGGCCAGATCGGCGGCCATCCCGGCAACACCAACACGATCAAGGTGGAGACCGTAAAATAATTATCCGCGCCGGGCAAGGCAGGACGTTACAATGCAAAACCAATACAAAAAAGGACCGGAAGCCTTGAACTGCTACCCGTCAAGAGGACAATGAAAAATCATAAGATTTTTGCAACCAGTAACACCATTGTTACTGGTTGTTTTTATGGTT
>ONYR01000315.1 GCA_900322165.1 uncultured Eubacteriales bacterium | reverse complement strand
GCATCCTTGACCGGTTTGGCCCCCATCGGAGGCAGCTTCACAAGCTGCCGGCTTCCGTCCGGAAGCTTCACCAGTGCAGTCCGCTCAAAGCTCAGTGAGTTAAAGACACTGCATCCGTTTTCATCATCCGTCAGCGTTTTCACGAGCAGATCTTTCCAGGAGCCGGCCTCTTCGATGACCGCGCCGACGCGCTCTCTCGCTTCGACATAGATCTCTTTAATGCCGGAACCCGGAAGAATGTCATGGAACTGATGCAGCAACAACTCCTTCCACAGACGCTCTGCAGCCTCCGTCGGATATTCGGAAACACCCTTCTCCATGGCCAGCGAAGCCCAGATCTCCATCTCTCTCAGCGCCAGCTCGGCTTTGCGGTTGTTCCGCTTCACGGCTGCCTGCGAGGTGTAGGTGCCGCGGTGCGCACTGAAATACAACTCGCCGCGGTAGGTGTTGGCCGGGCCGCCCTGTGCATCCATCTCTTCAAAGAACTGCTGCGGCGAGGCGTGCTTCATCTTGACGCTGCCTTCCAGATCCTTCTGGCGCTCCACGTATTCGACATAGTCACGGGTCGGTCCGCCGCCTCCGTCGCCGTAGCCGTACGGGAACAGGAAAGCCTCGAGATCACGCTTCTGCGTGCGGTTCTTCCAGACCTTGTTGGCCTCGGTCGGGGTCGTGTAATAGGTATAGCTTGTCGGCAGGAACGCGGTGACCGCACTCCCGTCGATGCCCTGCCACTTGAAATAATGGTAGGGGAATTTATCGCCTTCGTTGTAGGACCAGAAGATCTTCTGGGTCACGAGGTACTGCACGTCGCAGCCCTTCAGGATCTGCGGCAGTGCGCCGGAATAGCCGAAGGTATCCGGGAGCCACAGCGTATGGCTTTCAACCCCAAGAACCTCTTTATAATATTTCTTTCCGTACAGGAGCTGACGGATCAGCGCTTCTCCGCCGGACATGTTGGTGTCGGGCTCGACCCACATGCCGCCGTCCGCGATCCAGCGGCCTTCCTTGACCGCCGCCTTGATCCGCTCAAACAGCTCCGGGTAGTGCTGCCGGCACATCTCATACGAGGCGGGCTGGCTCTGAATATAGACATAGTCGGGATACTCCTCCAGGAGCCTCAGCTGTGCAGCGAAGGTTCTGGCGGTCTTCCGATAGGTTTCCTGCATCGGCCACAGCCAGGCCAGGTCCAGATGCGAGTTGCCGATCGCATAGAACATCGGCATCGTCGAACCGTTCTTCGCCTCCATGACGGGACGCAGGTTTTCTCTTGCTTTTTTGTAATCACGGATACGGCCTTCGAGCGGCTGTTCAAAATCGACATCGAGCGTGAACTTCTCCAGTGCCTCCGCGATCTTCGAAGCGCGCAGGGAGTCCTCATCGATCACCTTCAACAGCTCTTTGAGCGTATCTACGTCCATGTAGAGCTGATAGGCATCCTCATTCCAGATACCGAAGGTGCAGCTGCCAAGCGTCTGCCTTGCCCCGTCTGTTTTCGGATCCTCGTAGCTTCCCGGAAGCACCGGGCCGGTCGCGCATCCGCCCGTGGGCGCCTGTGGGAAGAAATGGCCGGCATAGACCTCGACCATGATCTCAAAGGTCTCTCCCGCTTTTGCCTCTCGGGTCAGGAAGTTATCGACCATGAAGTGATGCTTTTCCCTGACCCAGTCCGCGCGGTAGTTGCCAAAGGCCTTGTCATTGACAAAGACCGTGGATTCGCCGCCCGGATTCAGATCGACAACGATGCGCTTGCCATCGGCTTCTTCAGGGATCGTAACCACGCCCCTGAGCCATCCGTATTCGTATTTCTTTCCCCAGACATAGCCGGGGTTAACCGGTTCGTAGGAACCTTTCTTAGCCTCTTCGAGCGAAAGCTCGTCCATGGTGCGGAACATCGACCACTTGATCTCTCCAAGCGGAAGATACAGGTCATCTTTCAGCGTGCGGATCCAGTGATTCAGTCTGCCGGTCCACTCGGAATGCATGATGCTCATCGTGTTTCCTTTCGCCTTGCAAAGGCCTCGTCTTATCTCTTACGGCTGGTAGCCCCAGACACGTTCGGTTTCGATGATATAGCCGATCTTTCCTGAGGTTCCGTTGACGGAATTCAGGGCGTTTCTCTGGTCATTTTCGGTCCACTCGGAGGTGACGTGCCACAGGCACAGGCAGTCCTCGACGGTGCCGTCCATGTCCTTGCCGCTGGGCTCTCCTTCATACCACTTGGTATAGGAGAATTCCTCGTTCGTGACCCAGGTAAACGTGCCGTTGGTGGAGCGTGCGCCAAGCCAGATATACATCAGTTTTGTGTCGCCGAGAAGCTTCACGATCTTGTTGTACTCTTCTTCAGAGGTGATCGTGACAAGGTGGCCGCCGGCCTGATTGGCTGCGTAGTTTGCCTCTTCCCAGGTCACATCGGCTGCGACAAGCTGGTATTCGGAGACCGTGTAGCCGACGATGGTCAGACCCGGCTTCAGCGCCTTGATCGCAGCAAGCGTATCAGCGGTCAGCATGGTATCTTTGACATTCAGATAGGTCAGGTTCGGCAGTGCGCTCAGGGCCGAGATATCCGAGATCGGAAGATTGTTAAGCGTGATCGAGGACAGTCCGGAGAGTGCGGTAAGCGGACTCAGGTCGGTAATCGTTCCCTGCGTGATGGTGAGTGTCTGCAGGTTCGGAGCCTGCTCGATGCCTATGAGATCGGTGACATTGTAGCCGGTCAGATCAAGTGTCGTTGCGTCAAACGGAACCTCTGCTCCGCAGCTGAGCGTGAAGCTTGTCGGCTCTGGGACCGAGCTCTCGGAGGATTCCTGAGAGGATTCTCCGGCGCTGCTGTTGGACGAATCGCCGTCGTTCTGAGAATTCGAGGAATCATGAGTGAAGGTCGTCTGGCTGTTGGAGCTTTCACCGGAGGAGTTTTCGTCTCCGGAATTGACCAGATAGGAGGAGTCATCCGGATTCACCGACGTTTCAATATGCGACGATTCCTCGCCTTCAGAGAGTCCGGGGAACG
>ONYR01000208.1 GCA_900322165.1 uncultured Eubacteriales bacterium | reverse complement strand
GGTAAACTTCCTTCTCCCATGCAGCATCGGTATCTTTGGCTGACTGTCTGGCACCCCAATGTTTTCTTTCGCTGTTGCACCGAGTTCTCAGCCCCCGCGGGACTGGGTTTTCCGCAAAATGAAAGGGCTGAAAACCGAAAAAGTGGTTCTCAGCCCATCAGAGGCTACGAGTTTGGTTATTCCATCAGAGGGTGCGAGTTTAGTCAGTCTTTGATTAATTCCAAAAGATCACCGTCGGTGCGGATCTCGCTCCAACTTTATTTCTCGCCGCCAAGCAGACTTTCAACAAGCTCACGCTTCTCAAAGAGAACGCAGCCGCCCTTGTGGTCCTCGACCAACACCTCGCCGTCGCGCAGCGCGGTGAAAAGCGGGGAGTGAAGTGCTTCGCGGAGGGATGAATCGCGAACGTTGATATCGGAATAAGGCGAGAACGGGCAGGGCTCGGCTCCGCCGTGGGAGTTGATGTGGAAGAAGCCTCGGCCGGCTGCAACGCAGCCTCCCGAGCTTTTTTCGTCTCCCGGGAAGGAAACGTAGACCATCTCGGGATGCTCCTCGCGCAGGCGTTTCAGCTCGCTCGCGAGGTATTCGCGCTCTTCATCGCTGGGAGCGAGCTCCTGGCTTTCGTCAGTCACCGGTACATACTCGACAAAGATCACGGCCTTGCAGCCGCGCTCGGACAGCGAGCCAAGGAAGGCATCGGAGGTGACTTCGCGGATGTTCTGCGTTGTCACGGTGACGGACGCACCGAAAATGAGTCCGCGTGCTTTGAGGGTCTCCATGTTGCGGATCAGGCGGTGGTAAATGCCTTTGCCGCGGCGCTGATCGGTCGTCTCACGCTCACCCTCGATGCTCATGATCGGGATGAGGTTGCGGCAGCGGTCGAAAAGATCGAAATAGCGCTCATCCATAAAGACGCCGTTCGTGAAGATCGGGAACAGGATGTTCTGGCGCTTGCCGGCGGCCTCGATGATGTCGCGGCGCAGCATCGGCTCGCCGCCCGCGAGCAGGATGAAGCTGATGCCAAGATCATCCGCCTCGCTGAAAATGCGCAGCCACTCCTCGGAGGTCAGCTGTTTGACCGGTGCGGAGTCGGTCGTCGCATGGTTGCTGCGGGAGTAGCAGCCCGCGCAGTGCAGGTTGCAGCTGCTCGTGATGCTCGCGATGAGGAAAGACGGCACGTGCTCCCCGGCCTCCTCCGCGGCCTTGCGCTTCTGGGAAGCGACCGAGGTCGCGAGTGCGAACTTCAGCATGAACGCGCTTTCTTTCGGGTTTTTGACGGTGGCTTTGAGAACGTCGCGCATGAAATTCTCGATGCCGTCGGACAGATAGGCTTGCAAGTCAAAATTCTCGCTCATGATGAATCCCTCCGGATCAGGTGTCTCCGTTTAACGTTTCGAACAGGGAAGCAAACGCTTCCTGAAAAGGTAAGCTTTGCCATTGTGTTCTTCAGACAGACCGTTTAGCTCAACGTATACGAGGCAATGTAGACCATGCCGCCGGCGGAAGCAAGCTTGGGATCCTCTAAGCCAAACGTGACGGTCAGACCGTTTTCGGCCGCAGCGCAATCAAAGTGGCAGAGCGCGATGCCAAGGTCGATCTTCTGCAGATCCCAGCCGTTTTCGGAAACATATCCGCCGCTCTGTTTTTCATAAAAATGGACGGTGTTGCCGCAGACGACGGCGCGCCAGGGCTGTTTGTTGACAGCGGAGGGGGCAAGACGGACCGCCTCAAACACGTCCGCAAGCTTGCCGGCTTTCTCCTTGGTGAGCGGTTTTTCAAAGGAACCGTCGAAGAACAGCTTTTCAAAGGCGATGCGGCTGTCGGCCTTGATGCCTTTGCGCATCATCGACTCGCGCAGCGACATCTTGGCAGCCGGGTATCCGAGCGGGCTGACGCAGGGCATGACCTCATCTTCGCGAAGCGACATCGCTTTTTCGAAGGCGGGGCGGTTCATCGTTCCCGCGATCCAGGTCGTGCCGATGCGAAGCGACTCGGCGTAGAGGACGATCTTTTCAAAGGAATAACCGAACGCTTCCTCCGCGTGGGGGAGGCGCTTCAGTTTTCCGGCAATAAAGCTGTCGGTCCCGACAATGACCGGGCTTGTGAGTCCGTCTTTTTTCGCGTCAAGCAAACGCCACTCGATCGGTAAATGATACGGATTGTCCGCCGCAGCGGCAAAGGTCATGATCTTGTCTGCGTCTTCCTTCCAGAGGGCTTTCTCCTCAAAGGTGCGGACGCTGCGTCTCGTTTCAATCACTTTCGGAATGCTCATTTGGCCACCTCCTATTAATTGTATACAAATATATAGCGCACAATCAAACGTGTCAACATGACAATACAACACTTTTATACTAAGATCATTTTTGCTGCCGGGAAGCAATTGACAAATACCCCCAGGGGGTATATAATGCGGATGCTGAAACAAGAAGGAGCCTGTCTGAAGCGATTAGCAGGCTGTGATTGATAGAGAATAATGTAAAGGAAACACGATGGCAGAGGAAACAACAAAGAAAGAGCGGACCTGCCCGCACTGCGGCACGGTGATCTCGACCGGGGAGGACCTGGCGGATACGCACAAGACAAAAAAGCGCAGTGAAAAGGAATACAAGGACCTGATGAACCGTCTGAAGCGGATCGAAGGCCAGATCCGCGGGATCGAAAAGATGGTTGAGGAGGACCGGTACTGCATCGATATCCTGATGCAGTCGTCCGCGGTTTCCGCCGCGATGAATGCGTTCAACCGGGAACTGCTCGAGCGTCACATCCGCGGCTGCGTGGCGGATAACATCCGCGAAGGCAGTGAGGAAGAGGCCGATGAGGTGATTGAGGAATTGGTCGCGACCGTCCAGCGGATGATGAAAAACTAAACGGCCGCTGTAAGCAGGCGGCAAATCGCTGGCCGGGAGGCTAAGCAAAAAGATCGGAGCAAACATGGAACAATATCTAGTAACCGGCATGAGCTGTGCGGCTTGTCAGGCGCGCGTTGAAAAAGCGGTCTCCGCGGTGCCGGGGGTGGAAAGCTGCGCGGTAAGCCTGCTGACGAACTCGATGGGCGTCGAGGGAAGTGCTTCCCCCGAGGCGATCATCAAGGCCGTCGAGGATGCGGGCTACGGTGCATCGAAAAAGGAAAAGGCCGGAGAGGCCGGGGCACCCAAGGCAGCCAACTATTCCGCGGAAGAGGAAATGCTGAAGGATCATGAGACCCCGGTGCTGAAAAAACGTCTCATCAGTTCGCTCGGATTCCTGATCGTGCTGATGTATTTTTCGATGGGCGTGCACATGTGGCACTTCCCAGTGCCCGCGTTTCTTGCCGGCAATCACGTCGGCATGGGCGTGCTGCAGATGCTGCTGGCCGGGATTGTCATGGTGATCAACCAGAAGTTCTTTATCAGCGGCACGAAGAGCGTTCTGCACGGGGCGCCGAACATGGACACGCTCGTGGCGATGGGCTCGGGCATTTCGTTCCTGTGGAGCACGTACGTGCTGATTGCGATGGCCGGTGCGGCTGCGGTGGGAAATGCGGAAGCGGTCATGGGCTACATGAACCAGCTGTACTTTGAATCCGCAGCGATGATCCTGACCCTGATCACGGTTGGCAAGATGCTCGAGGCGAAGTCCAAGGGCCGCACGACCGACGCGCTCAAGGGGCTGATGAAGCTCGCGCCGAAGACGGCCGTTGTCGTGAAGGACGGCGTGGAGACGGAGGTCGCGATCGAGACGGTCCGGATCGGAGACGTGTTTGTGGTGCGTCCCGGCGAGAACATTCCGGTGGACGGCGTGATCGTGGAGGGCGCGAGTGCGGTGAACGAAGCGGCGCTGACGGGCGAGAGCCTGCCGGTCGACAAGACCGTGGGCGATCCGGTCTCTGCGGCGACCGTCAACCAGTCCGGTTATCTCAAATGTGAAGCGACAAGGGTCGGCGAAGATACGACGCTTTCGCAGATCATCAAAATGGTGAGTGACGCGGCGGCAACGAAGGCCCCGATCGCGAAGATCGCCGACAAGGTGTCGGGCGTATTTGTCCCGGCGGTCATCGGTGTGGCGCTAATTACAACGATCATCTGGCTGCTGAGCAGGCAGAGCCTTGGGTTTGCGCTTGCACGCGGCATTTCGGTTCTGGTAATCAGCTGCCCCTGCGCGCTGGGCCTTGCGACACCGGTCGCGATCATGGTCGGCAGCGGCATGGGCGCTAAGCGCGGTGTCCTGTTTAAGACCGCGGTTTCGCTGGAGGAGACCGGCAAGGCGCAGATCGTGGTGCTCGATAAGACCGGCACGATCACGAGCGGTGAGCCGAGAGTGACCGACCTGTGCCCTGCAGGCGACGTGAGTGAGAGTGAGTTGCTGCAGACCGCAGCCGCGATGGAACAGAAAAGTGAACATCCGCTCGCAAAGGCGATCCTCGCCCGCGCGAAGGAGGATGGCATCGAGATTCCTGAAGTGTCCGAGTTCAAGGCACTTGTCGGAAGCGGGATCGAAGCGGTGCTTGACGGTGAAACGCTCATGGGCGGAAGCCTGAGCTACATCTCAAAACAGGTGAATCTCAGCCGTGAGATGAGCGGCCGCGCGGATGAGCTCGCAAGGGCGGGCAAGACCCCGCTGCTCTTTGCCAAGGG
>ONYR01000285.1 GCA_900322165.1 uncultured Eubacteriales bacterium | reverse complement strand
CGTGTCACAAGGTCCTTTCGGCACCTGAGAAGCTCATACGTCAAGGTGGCCCCGAGTGCGTAGGAAACCGGCAGATCGTGCTTATAACGCTGCAGTTTAATCATGCTTACCCCCAGATCGCCATCGCGATCGACATCAAAACCGGAATCGTCACGATCGACAGCATGGTCGAGATCACGACGGTCTCCACCGCATAACCGTAGTCCTGATCATGCAGCTGCGCGTACACGGCTACGTTCGAGCCCACCGGACAGGCAGCCGCGATCAAAACGGCCACGCGAATCTCATTCATCGAGGCCGGCAGCAGCGAAAGCACGCCAAAGCACAGCACCGGGATCACGATCAGGCGAACCAGCGACACCAGGTACAGCTTGCCCTTTTTAAACATCTTTCCCACGTTCGTCTGTGCCAGGTAGATGCCGATGACGAACATCGCGAGCGGTGTGTTAAGCCCTGCGGTCAGGCTGATCAGGTTCGTGACAAGCGCCGGTCTCGGAATCTTAAAGAGGAAGAAAACAAGCCCGATGAGCATACCGATGATGAACGGCGCTGTCAGGACTCGTTTCACGGAAACTTTGCCCTTCTGCCCGGTCATAACCGAGACGCCCCAGGTCCACTGCAGAATGTTCAGAAATGCGATATAAAACGCGACATAGAACACTGCGCCGTTTCCCAGCAGGCCGTTGATCAAAGGGATCCCGAAGAATCCGGGATTCGAGAACGCGGACGCGAATTTCGCAATGCCGTCCTGCTTGAAAAACAGCGTCGATACGACAACCGAGATCACCAGTGTCACAAGCGCTGCGCCTGCACTGATCAACAGCCCTCTCAGCATCTCCGGCCCGCCGTCCCTCAGAAAGCTGTTGATAATGACGGCCGGAAGCGAAAGGTAGATCAGAATATTGCCAAGGCTTTTGCTTCCTTCAAGGGTGATCTTTTTGAAGCGGAACATGAGATAGCCCATCACCGCGAGCAAAAACATCATGACAACCTGCACGAGCAGGATCAGCGCGTTATCCATTTAGAACTCTCCTAAAATCCCGAGAACCTCTTCGATGTCCCGAATGATGTAATCGACAAAATACCCCGCCTCAAGCGGTTTCTGCGACGGATTAAACCAGACCGTCCTGATGCCGGCATTGTTTCCGCCTTTGATGTCGCTTGTCAGCGAGTCGCCGATGATCAGGCACGAAGCCTTCAGCTCCTCCTCGCTGCAAGCCGTCTGCACGAGGCCGCCCTCCGAAAGGCCGTTTTCGCTCCGCCATTTCTGAAGCTGCCTTGGAAGATCCGCGAGCATATGCTCAAAGAACCGTACATCCGGCTTTTCGAACCTGATTTCATCGGAAATATAGAAGGCATCGAGCCATTTGTCAAGTCCTGAATTGCGAAGTTTCTTCGTCTGCGCGGTCAGCGTCCCGTTGGTCACAGCCGCCTGAAAGCACTGTCCCTTCAGCGCCTGAACCGTCTCAAGCGCGTGGGGATAGAAAACGATCGTGTCCCCGAGAGCTAACTGATAGTCCTCGTTAAAGGCCGACGCCTTGCTTGTGTCAAGCCCGTATTCGCGGAAGAAATCAATGTACCGATTCACGAGGATGTCCGCCTTGGCCATCTCGCCTCGCTCGAGCTTCTGCCAGTAAACGGTATTGATGTCCGCGTAGCGCTTCAGCATCGCATCGGTGCACTCCCCGAAACCGTACTTCCGGAACAAGGTTCGGATCGCTGCCCGCTCCGAAGCGTGAAAATCAAGCAGCGTCCCATCAATATCCCAAAGCAGAATCATACGCGCAGCCTCAGCACGATCGAATCGTCTTCCAGCACGGTCTGATCCTCGATCGACATTCCGTAGTCCCCGATCGAATGAAGCACCCGATCGTACGTAAACTTCTGAACATTGCGGCCGTATTCGTTTTCGAGTGAATCGATCGACTGAAGGAGCCCGCCCATATCCGTGACGTTCTCGATCTGTACATAGAACGGGCCGGTCTTTTCCTTGCGCAGGTAGCGAAGCCGTCCGCAGTCCGTTTCAACAACATACACGCCTTCGCCGCCCGTCTGCACGTTCATGCCGTGCTCCTTCAGCGTCTGCAGCAGCAGCGTTTCGTCGGCAAACTGTGTCTCGAGCGGCTCCAGATCGCCCAGCGGCTTTCCCTGCAGCGCCAGCAGTGTACTCAGTGAGCCCGACGTTAAGGACATGGTCGCCGCGATCGCAAGCGGCACCAAGGTAATGGTCATGGACATTTCTCTATCCTCCGTGTCATCTCTTTCCAATTACAGATCGTAGTCAATAATGCGGCCGCCCTGTGTTACCTTCGCCGCGCCGTCCATCTCTTCCCGATCATCTCTCGCCGTTGCGAGCACCGCGCGCTTCGAAGCCCACTCACGCAGCGCGAGGATCTGCTCCCTCTGGGTAACCGAGAGCGCTACGCTTTCGCGGATGCTCTTCAGCACATCCTCCTTGCGCAGTCCGCGCTCCGCAAAGAACGCTTCATACAGCGCCGAGATAACCGCCTGCTCGATCTCCGCTCCGGAGAATCCGTCCGAAGCACAAGCCAGCTCGTGCAGGGTCTCCCGATCGAGCGTGATCTCATGAGCAATCTCTGAATTTTTGATCCGCTTGCTTAGATGCAGCTGGAAGATCTTTTCGCGCTCCTTGAGCGTCGGCAGATCGACAAAGAAGATCTCATCAAAACGTCCCTTACGAAGGAGCTCCGGCGGCAGGGACGAGATATCGTTCGAGGTCGCGATAACGAAGACCGGGGCGGTCTTGTCCTGCATCCAGGTCAGGAAGGTTCCGAACACGCGGGCCGCGGTACCGGAATCCCCAT
This sequence comes from uncultured Eubacteriales bacterium, assembly GCA_900322165.1. Classification (GTDB taxonomy): domain Bacteria; phylum Bacillota; class Clostridia; order Lachnospirales; family Bianqueaceae; genus RUG760. The sequence continues at coordinate 1,741 of ONYR01000285.1, read as the reverse complement.
CGGATTTCGTTCCGGCAAAGCCTTTCTCGATCTCATCGACCCAAAGGATCGAAGGCGCGATCGCTTCGGCCGTCTGAATCGCTTTTCGGATGTTCTCCTCCGAAGAACCGACGATGCCGCCGAAGATCCGGCCCATATCGAGCTTCAAAAGCGGGAGATTCCAGATCGCGCTCATCGCTTTGGCCGTCAGGGATTTTCCGCAGCCCGGCACACCGGTGATGAGTACGCCCTTCGGAGCCGGAAGGCCATAGGCCTTCGCCCGCTCATTCCAGGAGTTGTTGCGCTTGCGGAGCCAGTTTTTCAGGTTCTCCAAGCCGCCGATATCATCAATATTCAGATTTGAATGGACAAATTCAAGCACACCCGTCTTGCGGACGACCTGGTTCTTCTCCTCATGGATGACCGCGACCGCTTCCTTTGTCAGGCCGCGCTGGGCAACGATGGCTCGGGAGAAGGCGTTTTCGGCTTCCTGCATGGTCAGACCGAGTGCAGATCTTGTCAGCTCGCGCTTTTCCTCCGGCGTTACTCTCACCGCTGCCGGATTGAGCCCGGATACCAGCTCATCGAGCAGCCCTTTCAGCTCCTCCTCCGTCGGGAGCGGGAAATCCACCACGGAGATCTCCTTTTCCATGTCCGCGGGGATTGCCAGTCTCGGAGAAAGGAACACGATCGACTTGCGGGTCGCCTTCAGGATCGGCAGGGCATCGCGCAGTCTGCGGATCACAACATGGTCCGGATGCGTGTTGCGCTCTGCGCCGAAATAAATATGGAAGTCTTTGAAGATGTAAACGCCGCTCTTTTCCGCGTTCGCCGCGAATTCGATCGCCTCCACAGGCTGTCTCGTTTCGCGCACGCGTTTGCCGTCGGTGATAAACCCGTCGGTCTCGCTCCAGACATAGAGCTCGCGCGGTGTCCGAACGAGCTCATGATTGTTCAAAACGCGAGAGATCGCCTGTACCACGCGGTCCTCTTCATACGACTGAATATACATGTAGGGAAAACCCGCGTTGACCAGGTTGGAAAAGTTTTTATCAAAGCTTGAAATTGCCATCGTATTGTCTCCTGTGTTATGTTTCCTCGTTCTTTGCCTGCTGCGCTTTAGGTGCTCCCGTCAGAGCTCCCATCAGCTTCTGAAGGTCCCCCATCCCGTTCACGCGAACCACTCCGTCCTTCTCGATTCGGACCTCAAAGCGGTTCTCCTCAAAGTCCTCCATTGAAAGCCGATCGGTCAGGAACAGAAATCGCTGATTATCCGACCCGGCCAGCGGCCTCTTCAGGGAGTACTCTTCTTTGACAAACGGCCCGTCGATCAGGACATCGGTCGCCTCAAGCAGTTCCTTCGCTCCGTGCGGGGCTGAAGAACCGGTCAGGTACTCGTAGGTGTAGCCGGAGAACGTCAGCACGTTCCACCCGAGCCTCCGGGCGTGATAAGCTACCTTCGCCAGCTCTTCCGCCTGAAAGAACGGTTCCCCGCCCAGCAGGGTCAGACCGCATAACGGTTTCTGCGCACCGTCCTGCCTCGAAGCCAAAGCCGCCTCGTCGATCAGCCGGCACATCTCCTCCGCGCTGATCTCTACGCCGCCTTCAAACTTCTGAAGCTCCGGGCTGTAGCAGCCTTCGCAGTGGATCGGGCAGCCCTGCGTCCAGATCACGAACCGGTTTCCCGGTCCCTCCGAAAACGTTCCGGCCAGATATCGATGAATCCGCATCAGAAATCCAAATGCCTCCGCGGCGCTCGGCG
>ONYR01000209.1 GCA_900322165.1 uncultured Eubacteriales bacterium | reverse complement strand
GGAGCGGCTGAAGGAGGCCCGCAAGGCACTTCGTGCGAATGCCGGCATTTTCTCCAACCTGCGCGGACTCGTGGAGATTCCGGTCGTAACGGCGATCGCCATGAGCCCGGATCACGATGGAAAGGCAAAAGAGATCGTCGATATGTACAGCCTGCTGAAGCAGGACTTTTTTCCGTCAACTTATCTTCCGATCGCAGCGACGGTACTGACGGAGCTGGCTCCGGGTGAGAAGGCGAAACCGTATATCGAGCGCGGGAAAAAGATCTATAAACTGATGAAGTCCGAGCATCCGCTCCTGACCGGTCAGGAGGACGCGGTGATGTCCGTCCTGCTCGCGTTCTCGGAAAAGAGCGATGGAGCGCTGCTGCAGGACATGGAGGCAATCTACCAGGCGCTTAAAGCGGAGATCCGCTTCAGCGGAAGCGACAGCGTGCAGATGGCCTCTCACATCCTCGCGATGAGCGATGCGGAGCCTTCCACGCTTGTTAAGCGCTTCATGCAGCTGTTTAACGGGCTGAAGGAGAAGGGCTATCCCTACGGACGTGAATACCAGCTTCCGGCGCTTGCGGTCCTTGCCATGTCCGGGCGTAATGCGCAGGAGGTGATGGCTGAGATGATCGAAGTCGAAGCCTTCCTGAAGCCGCTAAAGGGATACCATGGCATTTTCGGGTTTACAAAGAAAGAGCGTCTGATGCATGCGGCGATGATCGTTTCCCTGCAGGAGGAAGAGAATGCGGTGCCTGATACCGGCATTCTGACAAGCACGGCGGTGATGATCGCGGCGCAGCAGGCGGCGATGTGTGCGATGGTCGCGGCCATGGCTGCTTCCACATCGGCCTCATCGGCTCATTGAGAACGTTAAACCGATCGATGACAAGAGAAATATTTTGAGGTGAGTTTTTATGTCCTTACGAATTCGAAAGGTGAAAAAGCGCGTGACATCTTTTGTGCTGGTGTTTGCGTGTCTGGTTTCACTTTTCGCCATGTGCCGCTCTGAGCGCGCAGAAGGCTCTGTACTGGGCACAGCAACCACGGTTGAGGAAATACACCAATATTTCCCTCAAAGCTACTGGGAGGGCCTTGAGACGCTTCTGGAGGCCCATCCGAAGTGGCGCTTTGCCGCGTTCGACACCGGACTGTCCTTTGAGAGGTGTTTTGACGAGGATGCGGAGATGCGCCTGACAAGAAACCTGGTGTACGCCTACTCAACGCGTGACCTGTGGCAGGTCAGTTCCTGGTACGATACGACGATGGAAGGCTCCTACGACTGGTGGGGCAATCAGTGGGTCGCCTTCGACAGCGGACGCTGGCTGCAGGCTTCGGAGGAAGCGGTGCGGTACTGCATGGACCCGCGCAATTTCTTTGATGAAGTGCAGATCTTCCAGTTCATGGACGGCTCGGCGGCGATCGAGCGAACCATCGCGGTCAACGCGATCTATGAGCTGTTTCAGGAAGAAGGCGGGTCGTACTGGACTCAGTCCGGCCGCTCCGCAAACCTGTACTACGTGACCCAGGAGAAAAACCCGGTCTATACACACTATCTTTCCGGCGATCATCATTTCTCCGATCCTCCGGAAGAGTTTATCGAGATGCGCCATTACCTGAGCTACGCGGAAGCGCTTGCGATGATCGGGGAGGAGCTTGGCATCAACCAGATCATGCTCGCGAGCCGTCTTTTGCAGGAGCAGGGAGATGGGGACAGCTATTTAACGTCCGGAATCTATCCCTTTGAACTGGAGGACGGAACGCTTATCAAGGGCGGCTATTACAATTATTTCAACATCAACGCGCAGGGTAATACGACAAAAGAGATCTGTACGAACGGACTTCGTCGTGCCTATGAGGAGGGCTGGGATACCCGCTACAAATCGCTTTACGGCGGTTCGGCGGTGTATCGTGACGTCTTCCTCGCACAGGGGCAGTCGACACTGTATTTCCAGAAATTCAACGTCGATGCATCATCGGACGGACTGTTCTGGCGTCAGTATATGCAGAACATCACCGCGCCTCAGTCAGAAGCGGAATATCTGTACGATACGCTTGAGAATGTTCGGGGGCTCGATGCCTCGCTGACGTTCCTGATCCCGGTCTTCTACAATATGCCGGAGACGCCTTGCGCGAGACCGACCGAGGACGGAAATCCGAACTATAAGCTTGCGGAGATCGCGATCAACGGCGACCCGATCCCGGGATTCCACTACGATGTGCATCAGTACAAGGGTGTGACCTTCGGAAGGGATCAGACAAGTTTTTCCCTCTCGATCATGACGCTTGCGGACACCAGCGATGTCGAAGTCTATCTCTCTTCGATGAGGCCGGACAGCGAAAACTATCAAGGCGAGGCGGTCGAGCTGGATTTCAGCACCGTTTGGGATGAGGATTATCTGCGAGGTTTGTATACCGCACTGGTCCCGGTGCCGATCGGTCTTCGATACGTGACGGTGAATGTCACGGCGGAGAACGGAGATTCCACGACCTACTATTTCCGCATCGATAAAGAAGAGGCGGCTTCGTTCGTCATGACATGGTCGAACTAAGATAAGAACGTGTACTGAATCATACAAAATGTTTTGCAAAGCGGAGGATGAGCGATGGCACTCGGACCGATTGGAAAAGAAGATTACGAAGAACCGTGCTGTCCGTTTGAAAAACCGGATGAGATCCATTCGAT
>ONYR01000210.1 GCA_900322165.1 uncultured Eubacteriales bacterium | reverse complement strand
TCCTTGACATCCGAGCCGGTCATGCCCTTCTTCAGCCAGGTTCTCGTGCCGGCTGCGCCTCCGGTGTAGACCGGATTCTCCCAGTAATTGCCGGAAGAATTGCCGCCGGTTTGGCCGCTGGTCTGAATGTTCTCACCGCCGGCCGCTGCGTACAGCGCGATGATGATGTCACCGTAGGAGCGATGTGCCGTTCTGGCTTCCTCAAGGCTTGAGAACGAGGCCGGATCATAGCCCGGAACCGCCCAGCGTCCGCCGAGGTCTTCCCAGTTCGTGGCGGCCATTCTCAGCGAAGAGAAGAACCGCTGATCGAGAAGCGTTCTCGAAGACGGGATCGGGTTCGCTGAAGCGTAACAGTACAAATGCTGAATATGAGCTTCCACACCGTCTGCGACGGTTTCGAAGGCGGCATAGTCGGTGGCATCCGCGTTTTTCAGTCCACAGAAATTGTGGTACGACGGATCCGCCTCGCCGCCATAGTTAAGATAGCCGGTTTCAAGCATTGCCTGGAAGAAGGCGACATCGCCTCGCACGCCGTAGATCGCGCCGATATCAAGATAGTTCTGTGCGATCTCGCGGGCTGCTTCCGCGCTGATGGAGCTGTTGTTGTCCGTCAGCACCTTCGCAAGCGTCTCTGCACTCAGGTAGCTCGAGCCAAGGATCGGATTGTAATACCAAACGGTCTGCGGGGTTTCTTCTCCGGAGGAGTTGTGCGCTCCGTAGGTCGCAAGCTTCGCCTTTACGGCGGCTACGACTTCATTCCAGATCTCCCAGTTGTTGGCGCTCATCGTGAGCGGGCATGTCTTGCCGTTGGCATCGTAATGACGCACGAGCCGTTCGATCGGAAGATCGTATTTCCAAAGCAGATACGCGCACAGGTCGATCGTATTCTGAACAGCCTGATTGTAATCTCCGTCGGAATTGATACACATCTCGATACCGATCGAATTATGGTTGCTGATCGGGGTCGCGTAGGTTTTGTACTTCGCGCCGCAGTGCCAGCTTCCCTCTGAGTCATCGATGATCTGTACGACCATCGTGGAATCGACAAAGTAGTGGGCGCTTGCCTGCCGGTCTCCCCCGGCAAAGTAGCGGTAGTGAGCCATGGCGTTCGATCCGGCGGCTGAGTTGCCGGTGTCATGGACCACGATGTATTCGACGACATTGTAATCGTACTTGTTGTACGCAATCTCGTATTTGACGAATTGGATTCCCGGTGCCAAACCATGGTTATCATCGTTCGCGTCGGCCTGCAAGAGTAAGACCTGATCGCTCATCATGGTTAGCAGGGGCGTATTTAGATTACTGAATAAACTTAAACTTTCCGTTTCCAGAATCTCTTCGACGCTCATATCCTCTTCGCCGGATACATCCTCTTCGGAGGGTCCGTCTCCGTTGGCGTCGGTGAAAGAATCTTCTGGAGAGTCATTATTGGACTCTTCTTCGGGCTGCATGTCTTCGGTGTCTGCTGCGGTGCTGTCTGCGTTGTTATCTTCTTCAGTCTCCGAATTGCTCTCCTCGTCTTCGTTCCCCGTTACCTCAATGTTTGACTCCTCTTCGGCTTTGTCCTCGGCCTCTGTAAGAGTCCCTTCATCGGGTTGGTCCTGAACTTCTTCCGCCTCCTGTGATTCCTCCTCCGTGCTCATATCCTGAGTCTCCGGATTTGTATCGTCCGCTCTCGCAACGACGGTAAGCGCCGTGGAGAAGGCCGAAAGCAGGAAGGTCAAAAGTATCAGAACAGTTAAAATCTTTTTACTCCTTTTTCTCAATGTTTGTCTCACCTCCTTTCTCTCTATATATAAAAAAGGATGCTATCAGTATAGCATCCTCGTGTCAATGTGTCAATTTTTTCAGGTTTCAGGTTTCCCTGAATCCCTTTATTTATGCGGGTTCAGGGTCCATCCCCTACATCTTGTGTCTCTCTTTTTTTAATTACTCTGCATATAGATAATCCAGGAAATCCCGAACGAGGGGGATCGCCCTTTTCTCTCTTCCGCCGTTCTCGATCAGAACCGTAAAGGCCAGCTCGACCTTTCCGTCCCTCACGACGTAGCCGGTGAACCAGGAATGGTCCGAGTCACCCTCGACCTGGGCCGTTCCGGTCTTGCCGTAGACCGTGTAGCGGTCGGACTGCAGCTCGGTGCCGGTGCCGTACTCGACAACGCCCTTCATCAGCGACTGTAGGAACGCCGCTTCGCTCGAACCCATGATCGTTCCGAACAGCTTCGGCTCGTTCTCCGCAAGCAGTGTGCCGCTGGAGGAATAGTAGCTGTCGACAAGATACGGGCTGTAGAGCACGCCGCCGTTCGCGATCGAGCAGGTCAGCATGTTGAGGAAGAACGGGGTCAGGGTCACCTTGCCCTGGCCGATCGAGGTCTGCGCGATCATGCCGTCCGACTCGTACGTGTCCAGTCCGAGGGAAGACGTGCTGACCGGAAGGATGAATCCGAAGTCCGAACCGATCTTTACATAGTTTGCGGCCGCTTCGAGCGCGTCCTTGCCCATGCGGATCCCGGCGCTTCCGAAGAAGCCGTTGCAGGATTCCGCAAACGCGTCCGGAATCGTCACGGTTCCGTGGACCTCGCCGCCGGCGCAGGCGATCGTTGACTCCCCGGCCTCGAGTGTGCCGTCACAGCTGTAGCTGTAGGTGAGATAGTCGGACATGTTGCGGTACATCGCGAGCGCGGTAATGATCTTAAAGGTCGAGCCCGGCGCGTACAGACCCTGCGTTGCACGCGGGTACAGCGGGGAATCATTGCGGTCCGCGATCAATTCCCAGTTGTCGATCAGGGTCTCCGGGTCATACGAGGGCGAGGAAACCAGCACTTTGACTGCACCGGTCGAGGGGTCGGTGATGATGACCGCGCCCCGGTAGCCTTCCATGCGCTCGTAGATGAACTCCTGCAGCGCCGCGTCGATCGTCAGCTTGACTGCGTTGCCGCGCACCTTCTCCTCGTTCGCCCAGCTTGTCATCTGGTCGAGGAGACTGCTTGTCAGCAGCTGCTCCGAGAGCTCCGCCTCGAGCCCGCTCTCCCCGCGGCCGGTATAACCGACCACGTGTGCGAGGGACTCACCGTAGGGGTAGCGTCTCGACTCGCTGCCGTCCTCGTTGATGTCCGTGTAGGCCACGATCTCTCCGTTCACGTCGAGGATCGAGCCGCGGATGATGTTGATCTTGGCTTCCTCCGTGACCGGATTGTAATCGTTTGTCTCGATCTCTTCTTTATCCATGACCACGATCTTGATCATCCAGCCGATGAGCGAGAACGTCAGCAAAATGAAGATCCACTGGATCACCGTGAACGTCCGCTGCGTTTTCTTGGACGCGGCCTGATGCTTAACATTCGGCTGCTTCGTACTCGACGGCTTGGCATTTGACGATCGCGCGTCTGAACGCTTAGAAGGGGTCGTCGAAGCGGAAGGCTTCGAGGTGGGCTTTCGCCCGTTTCTCTCGCTCACGTTTTCTCGCCTCCTCTCTGTCAAGCCGGTACAGCCGGATCACGGCCTCAATGATCGCGATCGTGACGAAGTTTTCAAATAAGGAGCTGCCGCCGTAGCTGATGAACGGCAGCGTAACGCCGGTCAGCGGGATCAGCTTGATGACGCCGCCGACAATGATAAAGGTCTGGCTCATGAACAGCACGCCGAACGCGATCAGCAGATTGCGCCGGAACGTGTTGCGCTCGCGCCTGCCGGTTTCCATAACAAACAGGAACATCAGCAGGTAGACAAACAGGATCAGGATGCAGACGACCGTGCCCATCTCTTCCGCGACGACCGCGAAGATCATGTCGCTCGTGCGGATCGGAATGTAGCCCGGCGTGCCTTGGTACAGGCCCATGCCAAACAGGCCTCCGCCGACGATCGCGAAAAGCGACTGGGCGATCTGATAGCCCGCTCCGTTGACATCCTCCCAGGGATTGAGCCAGATATCGAACCTCACGCGCACGTGCGAGACAAGGCGATAAGCGGCAAACCCTGCCACCAGCACCAGCAGCGCTCCGCCCCAGAGGACGAAGTTCCAGCCGGTATAATCGTAGGTCATCATCCAGGCCAGGATGCCGAAGATCAGCAGCGCGCCGAGGTCGTTTTGCTTGAGCAGTACGAGGGCCAGGAACGCGGTCACGATCGCAGCCTCTGCGACCGTTGTCACCTTCTTCTCCTTCGTATAAAGCACGGCAAGGAAGAACGCAAAGGTCAGCTTCACGAATTCAGAGGGCTGGAATGAGATCCCGTAGATATCGACCCAGTTGAGCGCGCCGTTCGCTTCGCTCGGGAACACGAACGGCAGCAGGATCAGGCCGATGCTGAGAAGCGCAAACACAAAGGCCGGGATCTTCCAGAGCCATCGCCCGCGGAAGATCAGCAGCACGATATTGCAGGCCAGAAAGCCGACAGCGATCCAGACAACGTGACGTCTCGCCTCCTCCACGTCAAGCCGGATCATCATGATAAAGCTGACGCTGAGAAGCATGAACACGCAGTTCCACAAAAGACGGTTCGTCAGCCGGTGCACCGTGCAGATGAGGATATACATCACGATCATCTCAGCAGCATAGATCCCCATGGTCACGACGCGGCCCATGTCGATCCAGCCGCTTCCGTCACTCGGCCTTTGGTCCCACATTTTCAAAAAGATCAGAATAAACGAAACAATATTAAACAGGATAATAAAGACCGCCTGGTAGACATAAAAGTCCCGGCAGATCGACGCCGAAGGCTTTGCCAGATAGAGATAGTAGCCAAGTGCCGTAAACAAGAGCAAAAGCACCGGGTACAGATATCTGGCTGCCATCGCCATCATCTGGAACATTATTCCACCTCCTTCTCGAAATGTCCTCTCATCTTGTAACCTTCCGGGGTATGCCCGCTTGACAGGGCTCTCCAGATGAGACGGCAGTTTTCTCCTTTCTCAAGCGTCCATTCGATCCGTTTTAAGCCGGCAAACTCAAGCGCGCTTGGCGGCGCACAGACCGGCTCTTCGGAATAGATCTCACTATAGCACCATTTGCAGTGGCTTACGGCAAACATCTTCTCGCCGGCGCGGTCCTTCATGACCGTCACGTGCCCCTCGGGGCTCTTTTTGCATCCGTACCGCTCTTTATAAACGCACTGCTCCGTCACCATATACGGGACACGGCCAAAGACCACCAGCCCCGTTTTTGCACCGGCTTTCATCTGCCGGATCTCTTTCATCGAAAGCTCGCGGCTCAGGAAATAGCCTTCGGTCTGCGCCGATAAAAACCTTGCCGCGGTCTCATTCATCACACCAAGATCCGGGCCAGCAAAGACGTTCATGCCCATCTCACGCAGCATCCGGATCTGTCCGAGACGGCAGGCTTCCCCGGCCGTCACCCCGGCCTTCATCCAGTCTTCGAGCTCCTCGCGGATCTTATCCTCACGAGTCATGCGTCCGGCTAAAGGCAGCCGGATCACGATCTCCGCGTCCGGCACTGCCTTGCGCATTTCCGCAGCCAGCGCTGCCTTATCACAGTCTGCAAATGCCTCGAGATCGAGCACGATCCGCTCCAGTCCTGTCAGGTTTTCATTTTTCAGTTCATCCCACTGCGCGGGATCGGTCAGAAGCCACTCGAAACCACGGACTAATCCTTCGACGTCATGCGCGGGCGCTTGGATCAGGCTGGTGCGCTTCTCGAGCACGCTGCTGTCGATCGCATCCTTCGCGCAGAGCTTCTCCTCCAGCATCGCCAGCGCATTGCGGCGAAGCTCATTAATCGCCGAGACCGGAAGGAACAAATTGTCCCCGAGCTTCACGTCACAGCCGCGCATCTCAAAGACCGACTCGCCCATCTTGCCGAGGCGCTTTTCCACCTCCTCGCGGGTGAGCGGGGCTTTCTGCGCAAGGCTGGCTTCCTGCCCCTTCGCGCAGGCACTTACGGTCTTTCCGTCCCGCGTCTGCGCAGAGACTTCCAGCACCGCCTGTGAGCCTTCGTGAGCGGTGAAGCTGACATCGACCGGGATCTTCGGAAGCACGCCCGCTTCCTTCTTCAGTGCTTCATTCAGCACCGGATCGACGATCCGACGGACCTTCTGGCCCTGCTT
>ONYR01000256.1 GCA_900322165.1 uncultured Eubacteriales bacterium | reverse complement strand
TTATCACCTGACGGACGTTCGTTATCTCTGGCAGGATGAGTTTTATATCATGATGGTGTCCGGCGGAGAGCTGACAAAGGAGGAATTCGAAGCGTTCTGGGAAGACGACGAGGAAAATGCCGTCACATACCCCGAAGAGAGCGATTGTGGTATAATAGAGGAACACGGAAGCAAATAACAGGAGTCAGCGATGGAATATACGAATCAAACGACAAAGGAGCTTCTCGATCAGCTCCATGAGTGGGAGGAAAAGACCGGAGCGTACCGCTTTGCGCTTACGATGATCGGGTTGGATGCGAACCAGCATCCGCCCGTGGACGGGAGAGCGCTTCGCGAGCGGCGCACGCAGGTGCTTCGGCAGGAGCTGTTCCGCCTGCAGCAGGATCCGAAGATCCTTTCAGTGCTCAAGGAACTGTCCCGCCGGGAAGGGCTGAGCCAGGTCGATCAGCGCATCGTGGAGCTGCGGCTCTCCACACTGGAGAAGACAGAGAAGGTTCCGGAAAAAGTGTATCTGGCGTTTCACGAGGCGCTTGCGTCATCCGAGGCGGCTTGGCAGCGGATGAAGGGAAAAGCGCCGTACGAGGAATATGAACCGTATCTTCGGAAGGTGGTCGAGCTTCAGAAGGAGCTGACGTCCAGTCGTATCGAAGGAGAAAGCAAGGACGGAAATGCGATCTTCGAGATCCTGCTGCGGGATCATGAGGCCGACTGGGGCATGGAGCGCTATGACGAATTTTTCGCGCAGGTCAAAGCGCGCATCCTCCCGCTGATCCGAAAGATCCAGGCATCCGAGCCGATCGACGGAAAGGCCATCCAGGGCGATTTCAATCTGGAGGCGCAGCATCGATACATGGACAAGATCCTTTCCTACCTTGGCTTTACCGAGCGCTGGGGCAAGATCGCGGAATCGATCCATCCGCTGACAACGGGCATCGGGGAAAACGACGTGCGCATCACGACGAAATACCGCCAAAGCCATATCGTGAAGGGCGTGCTTTCCACCGTTCATGAGTGCGGGCATGCCTGGTATACGCACAATGTCGATCCGGAATTCGACGGAACGGCGATCGTGAGCGGGATCTCGGCCGCGATGCATGAGAGTGAGTCAAGGCTTCTGGAGAACCATATCGGGCGCTCGAAGGCGTTCTGGGAAGCGAACTATCCGGCGCTGCAGGAGATGTTCCCGGAACCGTTTGCTGCGATGCCGCTGGATGAGTTCTACCGCTCCATGAATGCATCCGCTCCGTCACCGATCCGCACCGAAGCGGACGAGGTGACCTACCCGGTCCATATCCTGATCCGCTACGAGATCGAACGCGACCTGTTTGCTGGAAAGATCAAGACTGAAGAGCTTGAAAAGATCTGGAACGAGAAGTACGAAGCGTATCTGGGCGTGAAGGTGCAGAACTCGGACGAAGGGATCCTGCAGGACATGCACTGGCCTTACGCGTATTTCGGTTATTTCCCGTCCTACGCGCTCGGAAGTGCGATCGCGGCTCAGATCGATGGGGCGATGCGGCGCGAGATCCCGGTCGATGAGTATCTGAGGAGCGGTCAATTTGAGAAGATTACTACGTGGCTCAAGGAGAAGGTGCAGCATGACGGCTGCCTGCTGTCCATGGACGAGATCCTTTTACGAGCAACGGGTGAGACCTTCAACGCGGAGCACTATTTCCGCTATCTTGAAGAGAAATACGAGACGCTCTACGGACTGCGTTAACTGATATTTGCTGGGTTTTCGGCTGGAAGCAAAGAGAGAAACGGCCGAAGACAGAAAAGAGGTGAGACGGTTGAAAAAACATCATTGGATCTTGCTGCTGGTCTTGCTTTTGGTGATCGTGGGACTGGCAGGCAGCTGTGTCTATCTGTATGAAAAGAACTTCTACGTCGATCATTTCTATCCCGGAACGACGATCATGGGCGTGGACGCGTCGGATCGGACGTTGTCAAGCGTGCTGAGGGAGATCGAGAAAGACCGGGTCGGCTATGAGCTGACGGTCAGCGGCATGGCCGGTGAGGACAAGATCGACGGCAGCATGATCGGGATGAGCTGTGATTATGAGACACCCGCGGCGGAGCTTTTGGCCTCGCAGGATGCCTCAAAGTGGTACAAGCTGAAGAAAACGACCAACGTCACGATCGATGTGCCGACGGTCTACGATGAAGAAAAGCTCCGGGAGGTGCTTCAGAACCTTCCCTGCCTGCAGGGAGCGGATGAGCCCAAGGACGCGTACATTATCGAGAATGCGGAAGGGCTGCTCGAGATCGTGCCCGAGGTCTATGGCAACACGTTTGACCGGGAAACCGTCATCCGCGAGATCATGATCCTTGTGGAGACCGATTTTGCCGCGCTGCAGAGCAAGAGAGGCGGCGGAGTCATGACAAGCGCATACGCGGTGCCGGATGAGTATTATGACGTGCCGCAGGTGTTTGCCGACAACGAAGAGCTGGTGCGGGAGGTCGAAGAGACCAACCGGTTCCGCAAGCGCTGCGTCACGATCGATCTGGACGGCGGTGCGTTTGAAACGCTCTATCTCAGTCAGGTCGCGGAGCTGACGGAGGATTACGAGATCGTGATCAGCCGTGAAAAGATCGATGAATATGTGGCGTGGCTCGAGGAGACTTACGGAACGTATCAGACCGAGCGAACCTTTACGGATGTGAAGGGAAGGGTCATCAAGACCGGGGGCAATGAGAAGGATACCTTCGGCTATTGGATGGAGACGGAGGAGACCGCGGATACGATCTATGCGGACCTTCTCGATATGCGCACCGAGGAGACCTCGGTACGGGCTTCCTGGATCCTGGCCGGCAACGGACGCGATGAGAAGCTGGCGGATATCGGGGCCACCTACATTGTCATCGATCTCACGACTCAATCGCTCTTGTACGTGATCGATGGCGAGATCTTCCTTGAGGAGAGCGTGGTGAGCGGCATGGACAGCGTGCCGGAGCGCCGCACGCCGGAAGGCGTCTTCTGCGTCTGGGGAAAGATGGAGAACGTGGATCTGATCGGAGAAGACTATGTCTCGCGCGTGCAGTACTGGATGCCGTTTACCTACGTCGGCGAAGGCCTGCACGATGCGCCGTGGCGGAGCGCTTCGGAGTTCGGTGGCACGACCTACCTGAACAACGGATCGCACGGCTGTGTCAATCTCAAACCTGAAGTCGCGAAGCTGCTCTATGAGACCATTGAGATCGGAACCCCGGTTCTGATCTATAAAAGCAAACCGGATGAGGCGTAAGCCCCATCCGGTTTTTTATATTGGAATGTGTGGTTGTTCAGGTTTGTATTGGTTGAGTTTGGAACGTCAGTTGTGCCCGACGGAGGTATATTTGAAGCCTTCGCCATGGACCTCACTCGAGTCGAGGATGATCGTGAAGGCGGCCGGATCTGCCTCCTTCAGCGCCTCCTGCAGGGTGTAGACCTGCTTGTCGGAGCAGGCGCACATGACAACGTGCTTCTCGTCGAACTGATAACCGCCCTGGCCGGTGATAAGGGTACAGCCGCGGGCGATCGTTTCATCGATCAGGCGGGTGACTTCCTTGCCTTTCTCCGTGATGATAAGGAGGAGCTTGCCGGCGTTGGCGCCGAACATGATCTTGTCGATAAAGAAGGCCACAAGGTAGTTGATAATGATGCCGTAGATGATGCCGTCGACATCGTCAAACAGCAGACCGCCGATCACGACAATCACAAAATCGCAGGTAAAGTTGATCATGCCAAGGGCGAGGTGAGGCTTTTTGGCCTTGATCGCCAGGGTGATAAAGTCGAGGCCTCCTGTGGAGGAGCCGGCTTTGTAGATGATGCCGTATCCGACGCCCTGAAGCGCGCCGGTGCAGATCGCGGAGAGCATGCGGCTTCCTTCATAGACGGGAAACAGCGGCATCAGGTAGTCGACCATCAGCGACGAGATGATCATGCACCTCACGCTTCGAAGGAAGAACCGCTTTCCCAGCAGCCTGTAACAGATAAAGGCGACCGGAATATTCAGAATGATCGTGGTGATACCGATCGGAAAACCAAAGAGACGATGAATGATCAGGGCAATACCGGAAAAGCCGGTCAGCGGGAAATTGCTTTGCACGGCGAAATTGTAAATGCCGGCGGAAAACAGAAGGGAACCTGCGATCTCGCAGCCCATCGTGTACCAAAAGTTCTGGGGAAGTTTCTTCATAGACACCTCAATTATATAATTAGCATATGATAAATGCCGGATTATCCTTGTTTCGTATGCGGACATCTGTTTGTGATGTGCGGACACGCACAGGGCGAGCTCAAGCTGCGTGTCCGTCGATCGAAGTGGTTTTAAAAAGCCGACAGCAAACAAAAAAAGCGAAGGTGATCTACTAAAAACTAGTATAATCGCCTTCGCTCTTGTCCTCTTATTATATTCCGTGAGCGTACGAAAAGTCAAGCAAATTTCTTCTTAAGACAATCTTGCAGTTGTGCGGTGGATGATGTATTATAGCATTAACATACATGTTTATGGGATATAGACAAAAGCCTGTTTGGCTGTTGGTACGAGCGGGTAAAGAAAAAAACGCATTGCCCTCTCAAAGGACTCGGAGGTGGTTTTGAAAAACAAGTCTTTGACAGAGATGCGGCAAGCTTACCCGGATGTCAATTCGGCGTTCTGGTACGCAGTCCGAGCTCACCGGGGACAATTCAGAAAAGACATGAAAACACCTTACATTCAGCACCCGGTCGAAGTAGCTGAGATCGTGTGTACAATGACTAGTGTTCCAAGCGTGGTCGAGGCCGCTTTGCTGCACGATACCGTAGAGGATACACAGGTCAGGATCAATGATATCGCAAGGCTTTTCGGCGCTTACGTAGCCGATCTTGTTTCGGACGAGACGGAAAACAAGCGCAGACATCAGGATGCTGCAGAAACCTGGCGCCTTCGTAAGGAAGAATCTATTCGAAAAATTGCCGGAGCGGGAGCCGAGGCAAAAATGATCTCCCTCGGGGACAAGCTCTCGAACCTGAGGGCGATTAAACGCGCCCTTTCGGAAGTGGGGGACGAGGTATGGACCTGGTTCCACAATCCCAACGTGTCGGATCAGGCCTGGTATTACCGGTCCATGCGGGATCAGTATATCGGCTTGAAATCGACCGATGCCTGGAAAGAGTATTCTCAGCTGATCGAAGAGATCTACGGAGCAAGAGCGGCCAACGTACAGATCTACAAAGTCGTGGAAGAGGAGCTTCCCGAGGAGGAAGAGGAAGAGCTCCTTGAAGAACCGGAAGAGAGCGCGATCGATGAAACCCCGCTTGACATCTCGTCGCTTGAAGACGAAGAGGTGTAAGCAAACCGTTTATCAATACACAAAAACACACAAAAAAGGGGCTGTGAAAAAAGCAGCCTCACGGAAAAGCAAGAAGGACCATTGGTTTTTAAGCCAAGGGTCCTTCTTTTGTGGTAAAATTTACTTGCCATGATAAATCTACCTACAAGATATTCTACACCTAAACAGGCAGTTTTGCCAATGCT
>ONYR01000283.1 GCA_900322165.1 uncultured Eubacteriales bacterium | reverse complement strand
GCCGCATTGACACCCATCGACGTCGCCGCGTTCATCGCCACACGGTTCGCGCGGCACGCCATAAATTTCTCTTCGTACTGAGCCAGCTGCTCAAGAGTGATCGACTGATTCATAAAAACCTCCCGATTCGAAAACCACATTTGAAACTCCCCGAAACCATGGTTTACAGGTGAAACGCCCCCGAAACCAAGGTTTACAGGGTTTGTACGTCTATTGAAATCCCCGCTCAGAAGCCGTAGGGATAAACAATCTTCTGACGGATCTCTTCCGCCTTCTCCGCGCCCTCAAGCCGCGCAATGAGATGCAGCGCGAACGGAATGGTCACGCCCATGCCGCGGCCGGTGATGATGTTGCCGCACTCGGTCACGTCCTCGCCGGTCGCCTCAGCGCCCTCGAGCGCCTGCTCAAAGCCCGGGTAGCAGGTCGCCCGGCGCCCCTTCAAAAGCCCCAGCTCGCCAAGCACGCTCGGCGCTGCGCAGATCGCCGCGACCATCTTGTCCTCGCGGGACGCGAAATCACGGCAGACCTTTGCCACAAGCTCGCTCTCCTTGAGGTTGTTCGTCCCCACAAAGCCGCCCGGCAGCACGACCATGTCAAACATTTCCATGTCGAGGTCCGATGCCAGCTCATCCGCCTTCAGCTTGATCTTGTGCGAAGAGAGGATCTTCTTCGTCTCATGGATCGAAGCCGTTGTCACTTCCACGCCCGCACGGCGCAGCAGATCGATCGTGATGAGGCCCTCGCACTCCTCGAGGCCATTGGCGAGAAACACACAAACCTTGCTCATGATAAGACTCCTTTCGCTTTCAGCTCTTCCCGAAGCAGTTCGGGATCATCCTTATAAACCACGCCGTCCATGCCGCAAAGCACCGCTCCGCAGATGTTCGGCGCACTGTCGTCAATAAACAGGCACTCCTCCGGCTTCAGCGCAAACGTTTCAAAGAACGCTTCGTACATGCGGTGATCCGGCTTGTACACCTTGTGTTCCGCGGACACGAAGATCCCGTCCATCAGGCCGAACACCGGGATCCGCTCATAATAATCGCGGAAGTGCGTACTCGCGTTCGTCAGCGCATACAGCTTGTAACCAAGCCCCTTCAGCTCGCGCGCAAGCTCCTCGATCTCCACGATCGGATCCATTCCGTAAACGTACCAGTTTTCGTACGCGAAAAGCCCGTCCTCCCGCATTTCCTCAGGAAGCCGCGGTATCACGCGCCGGACAAATTCATCATCCTCCAGCGCACCCGCGTCCTGCATCAGCCACTCGACCGACGCGAACACCGTCTGACGGATCGTTTCAATATACTCCTTGTGGATCGGCATCCGCGCCAAAAACACGTTCGGCTCGTACCGCGCGATCACGTTGCCCATGTCGAATACAATGTTGCGAATCATTCGTTTTCCTTTCTCAGCCTCCGCGACACACGCACTCCGCAGCATCAACTCTTCCGTCTCGTCCGCAGTCTTACCCGCTGCGCTTCGCTCGCGGCGTCAGCCGCGTCCGCTCTTAAACATCTGCAGCGCTAGCGGCCAGTCGGTCTGGATGATGTCGTAGCCATGGTCGAGGAGCCAGCCCCAGCCAAGCTCGGGCGAGTGGCTGAGGGAGACATCGTCATTGTGCCCGCCGGCGAGAATGGTCTTGTAATTGTAGACGATCGCGTTCGCCCAGACGAGGAGCCCCTTGTCGTGCATCGACTTGATATACTTGCCGGTCGCAAACTCGGACGCATCGGACTTAAAAATCACCTCCGCCCCGACATAGTGCAGGTTTCGCTTCAGCATCCAGTCGCTCCATTCGTCTTTTTCGTAGAGCATCAGCATGAAGTTGATGTCCGGCGCGAACTGCTCCACCTCGCGGATGACGGTCTCGCTGAACGGCGCCTTCGCCACGATCTGGTCCATGACCCCGGCGCGGCGGACGACCTCCATGATCGGCGCGACATGCTCCCAATATTTATCAAGATTGATGTAGCACTTTCCCTTGAGATGGCTCAGCACCTCATCGAGGCGGTTCACCCGGTACTGCGTTTTGGTTCCGTCCACGTTGTAAAACCGCTGCTCGGCGATCTCCGAATCGTACATGCCATCGATGCGCTTCTCACTCTTCAGATAGACATGCTCCATGCCCGGGTGAAACACGTACAGTGTCCCATCGAGACTCCGCGTTATGTCCATCTCCAGAAGATCCGCCCCCTGCATCAGCGCCGCGTCAAACGCCGCGATCGTATTGCCGGGAATGTTGCCGCCCTGCACGCCGCGGTGCGCCGCGATGAGCTGCCGTTTTCTCGCATCCTTCACCAAATCCATAGCCATGCGAAACCGTCCTTTTCCTGATTGTTTCGGGATCGTGCATTGTTCCTTAAACAGTATCATGTTATACTGAAAACCTCTAAAAAGCAAGGGAGGATTCCTATGAACACACCCTCGAACGTCCTTACAAATCAGCAGTCTGACCATTTTGTCCGACTCGTCCAGACCCCCGAAGATCAGCTCGCCTTCCAGCAGTGCATGGCCACTGCTTTTTCCTACTCGATGGACAGCGCGTCCTTCGTTCCCAAAACACCCGAAGAGCTCGCGGCTGAGCCGTTTGAGACATGGGTGGCGGGGCAGCCCGCTTCGAGCGGCTATGTTGTCCATGACTTTGACGTCTGGTTCAATGGTCACCTTGTCCGCACCTCCGGCATCGGCGGTGTCGCGACGCTCCCGCCCGCCCGCAGCCAGGGCGGCATCCGCGCGATTTTCGAGGAGCAGCTGCCCGATTCGTACCGCAAGGGCTACGTGCTTTCGATGCTTTTCCCCTTCTCGCACCGTTTCTACCGCAAATTCGGCTACGAGCTCGTCCAGCGTTCGCACTACTACACGATTCCGCTCCAGAGCCTCGCCCCGTTCGCGCAAGCGCTGCCGGTCACGCTTGTCACTGAGGGGGCGGAGCTTCAGGCTATTCATGATGCGTTTGGAAAGCAGTGCTCGCTCTCGATCCACCGCAAACCCAATCAGTGGCACTTTGTCAGCAAGGACCCGGTCAAGGCGGTCAACTTTACCTACAAGATCGGTGATGTCGCCTTCCTCACGATCCGCGCGATGGATGGCGAGCCGGACACGCTTCACGTGCGTGATCTTGGATATTCCGGAAAGGAAGGCCTCCGCGCGCTTCTCGGTTTTCTCTACACGATGCGCGCCTCCTACGAAAAAGCCCGGCTCTGCCTCCCCGATTCCGTTCCGCTCGCGGACATGATCCCCGAATGCTACGAAGTCAAGGACACCCGCTC
>ONYR01000215.1 GCA_900322165.1 uncultured Eubacteriales bacterium | reverse complement strand
TGACCCCCTAGCCCAACCTCCGTCCCAGAAGACAACAAACCCCTACACACCCTCTCGACGCAGCATGAGGAGCAAGGAGAGAGGGTGCGTAGGGGTTATGTCTTCTTATTTTTGTGCTTTAATTCTCTTCGCTGTTTTCGGACTCGTCTTCTTTGCCTTCGCCTTCGAAGAGGGCTTCGGCAAAGCTTCTCGGGTCGAATTTCTGAAGGTCGTTGATGCCTTCGCCGACACCGACGTATTTGACCGGGATCCCCAGTTCATTGACGATACCGACAATGACGCCGCCCTTTGCGGAACCGTCGAGCTTGGTAAGGACGATGCCCGTGATCGGGGCGACTTCCTTGAACAGTCTTGCCTGGCTCAGAGCGTTCTGCCCGGTCGTGGCATCAAGCACCAGGAGCACCTCACGGTGCGCGGTCGGGAACGCGTTCTCCAGGATCTTGTTGATCTTGCGCAGCTCTTCCATCAGGTTCTTCTTGTTCTGAAGACGGCCCGCCGTATCCACAAGCAGGATATCCGCCCATCTCGAGTGCGTGATATCCGCCGCATCGTACACGACCGAAGCCGGATCGGAGCCTTCCTTGTGCGCGACAAAGGTCGCACCGGCGCGCTCCGCCCAGACCTTGAGCTGATCGATCGCTGCCGCGCGGAAGGTATCCGCCGCTGCGATAACAACATCATGGCCGTCATTCTTCAGCTGATAGGCAAGCTTTCCGATCGTCGTGGTTTTACCTGCTCCGTTGACACCGATGACAAGCAGGACGTTGGTCATGCGGTCGATGACGGCGTTCGGATAGGACGACTCGAGGATCCGGGTGATCGTCTGCTTGAACAGCTCATACACCTGCTCGGTGTAGTGCGCCCCGGTCTCCGCCGCTTTTTCCTTGACCTTTTTGACGATCGCGCTCGCCGTCTCCATGCCCATGTCGGCCAGGATCAGGGTTTCTTCGAGCTCATCGTAGAAATCATCGTCGGCTTCTTTATAGTTTTTGAAAACGTCGTTCACCTCGCCCATCGAGGTTTCTCTGGTTTTCTTCAGACCTTTTCGGAAAAAATCAAAAAGTCCCACAATATCCTCCTAAGGCAGGCATCCTTGCAGGTGCCCTCACCTCTGTTTACTCAGCCTCTCCCAGCGGATCGTCTCCGAATTTGACGGAAACACACTTGGAAACGCCCTTCTCTTCCATCGTGACACCGTACATCGTGTTCGCAACGTTCATCGTACCCTTACGGTGCGTGATAACGATAAACTGTGTCTTGTCGCACATTTCGGACAGATAGCCGGCAAAACGCTCGACGTTCGCGTCATCCAGCGCTGCCTCGATCTCATCAAGCACGCAGAACGGAGCCGGATTCAGCTGCTGAATCGAGAACAGCAGCGCGATCGCGGTCAGTGCCCGCTCACCGCCGGAGAGAAGCATCATGCTCTGCAGCTTCTTTCCAGGCGGCTGGACATTGATCTCGACGCCCGCCTCCAGACTGTCCTCGCCCTCGGTCAGCTTCAGGATCGCCTGGCCGCCGCCGAACATCTGCGTGAATACCGTATTGAAGGAAGCTGCGATCTGGCGGAAACCTTCCTCAAACTGCTTTTCCATGCGCAGGGTCATGCGCTCGATGATCTCTCGCAGATTCTCCTCGGAATTGACAATGTCATCCCGCTGCTTGGTCAGGAACTCCGTGCGATCTTTCAGCGCCTGGTATTCCTCGATCGCGCCAACGTTGACGTTGCCGAGATTGCGGATCTCCGTGCGCAGTCTGGTGATATTCTGATGACGCTTGGTCTTGGAAAGCTGAGCCGCTTCCTGCAGTCTCTCATCGTTGCCAAAGCCGCTCTCCGCGAGCTCCTTAGCCGTGCCATAGGTCATCTCGTACTCGTTCCACATGCGGTCCTGCAGATCGTTGAGATCCTTCTCCGCCCGCTGCAGCTGGTTCTCCAGCCGCACCTCTTCCTTTTCGAGCTGGGCGGCTGCCTTCAGCCTTGCCTCGGCTGCTTCGAGACTCTCTTCGCGCTTCTGATCGGTGATCTCCACGCGGCTCTTCTGGCTCTCGATCTCCGCTTCCTTCGCCTCGACCGCCTGATTCAGCGCAGTGATAGCGCTTGTCAGCGCAGCCGTCTTTTCTTCATTTTCTTTTTCCGCCTCGAGCAGGTCCTTGCGCTGGGAAAGGAGTTTTTCCACCTCTTCCTCGAGTGTCCGGATCTCGGAGATCTCCCACTCTCTGGACTGCTCCATGAAGCGTTTTTGCTGCTTCAGCCCGGCGATCTCGATATTGAGCCGGCCTTCCGCTTCCTTCGCCTCATTCAGCACGGTTGTCTTTTCACTCAATGCAGCTTCAAGCTCCCTGACATGATTCTCCGCAGCATCCGCTTCCTCGGTCTTGGCCTTTAACGCTTCCTGCGTCCTTGTCATGGCTGCTTCGTGACGCTCGCCCGAAGCGGCTCCGCCGGCATTGGCTTCTTCCAGCGCGTCAAGCCGATCCTGTGCCTGCGAAAGCACGAATTCCGTCTGACGCAGCTCCGCCTCCAGCTTGGACAGCGCACTGTCCTTCACGGCGAGCTGATCATGGATGATCTTGTATTCTCCCTGCAGCTGCGTTTTTTCCTTCAGCCGCTCGGTCAGCTGTTTCTGAATCTCGTCCGCCTCAGAGCGCAGCGTCGTAAGCGATGCCTTAACGGTATCGATCTCGCCCTTGCGGGAGAGAAGACCGTTGGTCAGATGTTTATTGGCACCGCCGGTAATGGAACCGCCGACGTTGAACACGTCACCCTTCAGGGTCACGACTCTAAGGTAATTGCCGAACTGTCTCGAAATGCGCTGCGCAGAGTCAAAGTCCTCCGCGACCACCGCGTTTCCGATCAGACGTTCAAGAATAAACCGGTACTCGCCGGAGCTTTTGACAAGCTCGACCGCAAACCCGATGAACCCATCCGCCCGGCGCACGCTCTCCTCATCACGGACTCGTCCGCGTCCGATCACGGCATCGACCGGAAGGAAGGTCGCACGGCCGACATCATTTTTGCGAAGGTATTCCACGAGCTTTTTCGCGGTCTGCGTATCTTCGACAACGATGTTCTGCAGCGCGGCTCCCAGCAGCGTTTCGATCGCGGTGGTGTAGCGTTTTTCTACGGAGATGATATCCGACAGCGTGCCGCGGATCTTGTTTCCGTAGATCGTCTTCTGCTTCATGACCGCCTTGACCGGAGCCGAATAGCCTTCGTACTCCTGCTGCATCGAATTCAGCCAGCTGACGCGCCGTGAGAGGTCCTTCATCTGCAGCAGGCCGTTTTCCTGCTGCTCCTTCAGCTCACCGATCGCTTTATCGAGGCTTTCGATCCTCGAAGCACTTTCCTTCTCCTTGGCTCTCAGCGCCTCGGCTTCGCCGCTCAAAAGTCGGATCGAATCCTCGGCCAGCGTCTTGTTTTCAAGCGCCTCAGCCTTATCCTTCTCCAAAGCGGTTTTTTCCGCTTCGTAGCCCTGCTTGCGCTGCTGATCCTGCTGTACACGCATTTGGCGGTGCTCCGCTTCGACCATCAGCTCGGTCAGGCCTTGCTGGGCCTTGGAGAGAGTCCGTCTTGCCTCTGCCAGCTCAGTATGCAGGCTCTCACTTTCTTCCAGTGCCTGACGGACCGCCGTTTTCTGATCCAGCAGCCGCTCCTGCGCGTTTTCGATTTTTGAGTCAAATTCCTCGAGCCGGCGGTTTTCTGAATCGAGCGTTTTCTCTCGGTCAGCGATCCTTTTTCCGGTCTCCTCCAGACGCAGCGAGAGCGAAGCCTTCTCCGCTTCGCGATGCTCGCGGCCGCTCTCCGCGACCCTGAGGTCACCCTCGGTCTTCTCACGCTCGAGCATCATGCTCCGCAGCGCTTCGTTCATCTGCTGCAGGCGGGCTCTCTCCTCGCCGGACTCCTTGGACAGTGCCTCCGAGATCCGCTTGGCTTCGAGCTCTTCTTCCTTCGAGGCTTCGATCTGCGTCTTGAGCGCGTCCATCTGGGCCTCGACCTTGTCGTACTGACCCTTTAACTGATCATATTCTCCGATGAAAGCTGAGACCTCGTAGAGCTTCAGCTCTTCCTTCAGTGCCAGATAGGTTTTCGCGGTCTCGGCCTGGTTTTTCAGGTTTTCCTCACGCGAATTCAGCTCTGTCAGAATGTCCTCGACGCGAACGAGCTGCTGCTGTTCCTCAGCCAGTTCCTTTTCCGCCTGCTCGCGGCGGGTCTTAAATTTGGTAATGCCCGATGCTTCTTCAAAGATCAGACGCCGATCCTGCGGTTTGGAGCTCAGCAATCGGTCGATCTGTCCCTGACCGATCATGCTGTAGCCGTCCTTACCGATACCGGTGTCCATCAGCATTTCCTGAATGTCGCGCAGGCGGCAGCGTCCATCATTGATGGCATATTCGCTCTCGCCTGAGCGAAAGAGTCTGCGGCGGATGGCGACTTCATCGTAGTCCACCGACATTTTCCGGTCGCGATTATCGAGTACCAGCACCACTTCCGCATAGCCAAGCGGCTTGCGGCGGGCTGTTCCGGCAAAAATGACATCCTCCATCTTCGCACCGCGCAGGGTTTTGGCGCTCTGTTCACCAAGCACCCAGCGAATGGCATCGGCAATGTTGCTTTTTCCGCTGCCGTTCGGTCCGACGATGGCGGTAATGCCCTGATCGAATTCAACGACGATGCGCTCCGCAAACGACTTGAATCCGACGATCTCGACTCGTTTTAATTCCATGTTCTTCCTACTTTATCGTTTATTTCCGCTCTCCAGGATCATGATCGCCTCATGGGCGGCCTCCTGAGCGGCCTGTTTCTTACTGTGGCCCTCGGCCCGGCTGATGCGCTTGCCCTCCAGGTACAGATCGATGACAAACGTCCGATCGTGCGGAGGTCCGTACTCCAGCGCCACCTTGTATTCGGGTGTCGGCTTGCCTTCTCCCTGCAGCTTTTCCTGGAGCACCGACTTGTAGTCGGTCGTCGGCTGGTCGGGAAGCTCGTCAAGATGTGCAAAGAGGATCCGCTCAATGAGCTTTTCCGCTTCGCCCAGTCCCGCGTCAAGGTAGACCGCGCCGATCACGGATTCGACAATGTCACACAGGATCGAGTCCCGCTCACGTCCGCCGGTCTTCTCTTCGCCGTGGCCAAGCACCAGATAGTCCCCAAGCCCGAGCTTGCGCGCGATCGC
>ONYR01000218.1 GCA_900322165.1 uncultured Eubacteriales bacterium | reverse complement strand
TTGCAGCCTCTTTACAGATCGCACAGTTGCAGAAAACAGCCGGAATGCCTTCCGCGGCACCGGTTCCTAAATATTGAAATTGCATGGAAAACTCCTTTCAGATAAGCGGCACTTCTTCAAACAGAGAATCACGGCCAAGGCGCATCACGGACTTGAAACCGCAGGCTTTGGCAAGCTCTTCGGCCTCGGGGAAAGCGGCGGTGAGCCGGTCCTTCTGGTGGCAGTCCGAGGTGATAATGATCGGATAGTGATGCTCCGCCAAGAGCTTTAACATCCAGACGTTCGGGTAGGGTTCATCGGTGTAGCCGCGCGAGATCGCTCCGGTGTTGAGCTCGCAGATCGCTCCTGTTGCCGCACAATCCAGCAGGGCCTCACCGGCAACGCGTTTGTAAGCCGGATCGTCCTCGTCGATGAAATGGCCTTGCTTGTTGAACTTGGTAATGAGGTTGAAGTGACCGATGATATGAGCCTTACTCGAGATGATGTGTGCGGTCACATCATGGTAGTAGGTCTTTGCGAGGCGGATCGGGTCACCGCCGAACGCTTCCTTGAGCATCTCACCGAAATGCTCAGCCTTCCAGTCGTAGGCGTAGCGCTTGCCGGTTTCGGGATCTTCGTAGTGGTGCACGCTCCCGATCCAGTATTCGTAAGGTGAAAGATCGATGTGCGAATAGTAATCGAGCTCGAGCCCGAGATGGATCGCGATCCGGTCCTTGTACTTTTCCTTCAGCCGGCGGATCTCCGCAATGTAGGCCTTCTCAGCCTCGGGCTTCATCGTATAGCCATCGTCCGGATAGACGAACGAGTGGCCGGAGAAGCCGAGCGAGACAAAGCCGTTTTCAATCGCCGAAAGCACCATCTCTTCCGCGGTATTTTTCCCGTCACAGAAGATCGTGTGCGTATGGGCGTTGGATAAGACAGCCATAGAGAGTCCCTTCCTTAATAACAGACAACAGGCCTGACAGGCAGGTCAGTTCGTGCGTATTATAACAGAGCTTGGGCGGTGCGTCAAAATCCGCGCCGGAATACTTTTCGAATAATCCGCGGTTTGCTATAATACGTGTCAAGATCATGAAACAGGAGACATAATGTGGAAATGAGATTGGACGCGGCACTCGTTGAAAGGGGGATCGTCCCTTCAAGGGAGCGCGCAAAGGAATATATTAAAGCCGGAAAAGTGCAGGTGAACGGAAAGCCGGCGGGAAAGCCTGCGATGAGCGTGACGGATGAAGATAAGCTGGAGCTCGTGGGCGAGACCCTTCGGTATGTCAGCCGCGGCGGACTGAAGCTTGAAAAAGCCCTGCAGACGTTCCCGATCGAGCTTAGCGGGAAGAAATGCCTTGACATCGGAGCCTCCACCGGAGGGTTCACGGACTGCATGCTCCAAAACGGAGCGGCCCATGTTGTTTCCGTTGATGTCGGGACGGACCAGCTGGCTGAAAAGCTGCGCCTTGATCCGCGCGCCACCGTGATGGAGCAGACGAACGTACGATACCTGACAAAGGAGATCCTGGCGGAGAAGGCCGGTGAAACGGACTTTTCCAAGGGCGCGGATTTCGCGAGCATCGATGTCAGCTTTATCTCGCTCACGAAAGTGCTCGAGCCAGTGCAGGCACTTTTGGCGGAGGGGGCGGAGATGGTCTGCCTCATCAAGCCGCAGTTTGAAGCCGGACGTGGACAGATCGGAAAGAAGGGCGTTGTCAAAGAGCCCTCGGTGCACCGCGATGTGATCCGCGCCGTCACCTTATTTGCGGAAAGCATCGGGCTCGAGGTGCTGGGGCTTACCTACTCGCCGATCCGCGGCCCGGAAGGAAATATTGAATACCTGGTCTGGCTGAGAAAGGCTAAGGCGCAGGCTGAAGCGAAGACGCAGGCTGAAGCGAAGGCGGAGGAGGGGCCAAGCCGCGATCTGACGCAGATGATCGGACGCACGGTCACGGAGGCCTTTCAGTCGGCAGTTCTGGTTTGACAAAGCCTCTGCAGCCCTATAGAATAAAGGAAAACGTTCGTGTTTTGATTGCTGTCAAGCAAGACAGGAGGATCTAAAATGAAAAAGCTGATTCGGGTTTTAACAAGCGGGACCGTCATTATGGCGATCGCGTACATTGTCATTGGTATCGTCATGGTGATCTACCCGACCGTGACAATGAAGACACTGGTCTATTACGGGGCGATCTCCTTGATCGTGATCGGCTCTGTCAACGTCCTGCGCTACGTGCTGCGTGGCTTGCGGGGCGGCGTGCTCAACAACTTCATGGTCACGGGTTCGAGCATGATCATCATCGGTATCGTGCTGCTGATAAAGCCGGAGCTCGCGATCAACACGATCCCGCTGCTCTTGGGCCTTGCGATCCTGCTCGACGGTCTGATCAAGCTGCAGCGTTCGTTCGACCTGCTGCGACTGAAGTTCGATGGCTGGATCTTCATCCTGCTGATCAGTGCGCTCTGCATCGCGCTTTCGATCGTGATTATCGCGAATCCGTTTGAGACCGCGGCCATCCTGCTTGTCGTCGAGGGCATCAGCTTGATCTTCAGCGGCATCACGCAGCTCGTGATCGCGATCATTGTCGGAAAGCGGCTGAAGAAGTACCGTGAAGAGCATCATCTGGTTGAGGATGAGCATGGCAATATCGTGGAAGAAACGGTTGTCGTTGAGCCGGTCGTCGAGACGGTCGACGAGACTAAGACGGCCGAAAAGCCGGTTCCTCAGCGTGTCGCAGCGCTGCCGGAGGGCCTGGTGAAAGACGTAGACGAGTACAAGGCAGAGCCTCCGATGGGCGAAGCGGGCTCAGAAAACGCGCCGAGCAATCAAGCCGAGTAAGGAGAGTACGGATTAATGAATGGACAAGACAGGATCCGTCTGACACTGGATGAGAAAACCTTTGGAATTCGGATTGAAAACGGCCGGACACAGTGGCACACGCTGGATGAGTTCCGGCCGTGCCTTGCGTTTGGAGGCAAAAACGGTGTCGGCGGAGTCAAGGATGTTGAGAAATACGTCCTGTTTTCGGAGGCCGGAAAAATCACGTCAGAGCCTTACAAGACCGGCTTTGGAAGCGGGGTGCGCATGACGCTTTCGGACTTTCCCGTCCCGGCTGAGGGAATGGCTTTTGAGCTTCTGGTCTGGGTGGAGAAGGTAACCCAGATCGTGCGCTGCGAGTGGATTCCGGTCTCGGAGCCGGATTACCATGCACTTCCGCTGACGGCCGTCTACTGGCCGGGGCCGATGGAGTTTGAGGAAGCGCGTTCCGACTGGTACACCTTGGTTAACTACGAGCAGGGGATTCGCATTCCGAACAACTGGCCGGTAGCCACGTCGAAATGTGCGTTCGCGGGCTTTCTTGGGACGGCCGGTGCGTACATGCCCTGGTTCGCTCAGGTGAAGGAAGGGCAAGGCCTT
>ONYR01000265.1 GCA_900322165.1 uncultured Eubacteriales bacterium | reverse complement strand
TTCATATTTTCTTTCGCTCAAGTCCTATTTGGGACTTGACTTTTTATTTGCAGGCTCTCTCCTTGCTCCTCATGCTGCGTCGAGAGGATGTATGGGGTTTATTGTCTTCTGGAAGGGAGGATGCGTGCAAGATTTTTTGGGTTGTTTGTTGAGTGGACTAAGGCTGTGTAAGCGTTTCCAAAGGCTTGCCCAAAGCATATACCTCCCTCACAGCCTTCCGAAAAAGCATACACCTCTTCTGAACGATTCTGCAGGCGCGCCAGCCTAGCAACTCTTCCCCCACAGACTTCCGCAAAAAGCACATGCCTCTTCTGAACGATTCTGCAGGCGCGCCAAGACACACAGGAAGAACGATCGTATCCCTCGCGCCGAAGCCCAAGTGAAGAAGAGGCATGTGCTTTTCATTCGCGCCGAAGTCCAAGTGAGCAACCGTGCTATGCACGGAAGAGGCATGTGCTTTTTCCATTGGTCTGCAAAAAAATTTTGAGAAATCACAGAAAAAACAACATACCAATACGCCCCAGGATCAAACCTGACATGCGGTGTTCTTCTCTTTATCATACGGCTGCGCTATAATGAAAGACTGGCACAGACAGGAGGAGGCGGCATCATGCCCAGAGAAGCGAGAGGCAGCAAGGGCTTTGAGACCTATCATATCGTGGTACAGGGAAAACGTACGGTTCAGCTGTTTGAAGACAACGAAGATAAACAGCTCTATCTGGAGAAGCTGGGAAAGGGATGCGCCGAGCGTGGCGCGGGTCTGATCGGTTACTGCGTGCTGGCGGACCATGTGCACCTGCTGATCGCGGAGAATGAAGGAAGAATCTCCGACCTGATGCGGAGCGTGCATGTGATGTTTACGGACGCCTATCGCAAGCGCTATGGGATCGATTCCGAAGAACCGCTCTTGAGAGGACGGTTCCGCAGTGAAAAGGTTGAAAGCGACCGAAGACTGCTTGAGATCATCCGCTATGTCCATGAAGAGCCGGTCGGGCTAGGATTCTGCGAATGTGCGGAAGACTACAAATGGAGCAGTGCCCATCTCTACGCGGAGGCCGAGCGAGGAATGCTCCCGAAAGGGAAAGCAGCGGAGATCGTGAAAGTCGATACCAAACGCGTGCTGAGTATTCTTCATTTCGGGGGCGGGTACAGTGCGTTTGCCGCTTCGAAGATGGAGGAGAGCAAACCGGTGCTCGAGGAGGTGCCGGAGAGCTACGGGAGGAGCGATGCTGAGGCGAAGGCCTTGATCGAAGCGAGGCTGAAAGGTCCGATCGAGAGCCTCGGTCAGTGGCCGGAGGAGGAGAAGCGGGCCTTCCTCAAACGCCTTCGAAGAGAGGATAAGATCGGAATTCTGCAGCTGTGCCGCCTTACCGGGATGAGCCGCGGCATCGTCCAGAGACTGTGATTTATATAACAAGGAAACCCCCTTTTTAAAATAATTTTGGGATTGAAAAAAAGCACCGTTCGTGTTAGTATTATCAGTAATTTGAATAATGCACGAGACTTGGCTTTTTTGCCGAAAAGAAGTCAAATCTCTCTTCTTGCACCAATTCATATTGAAGAAAGGAGGTTCATTATGTTATTGGAAGCAGTAACTTCTACGGCTGTCGATATTCCCGGCTGGTTCGTGGTAGTAATGGGACTTGGAATCGTTTTCTTCGGGCTGATCTGCATCATCCTGCTGATCTCGATCATGGGCGCCATTATGAAGCGCGTGGTTAAGCCGCAGCCCGAGAAGGCCGTTGCTCCGGTCAATGTTCCGGCGGCAGCGCAGAGTACCGAAATTCCGAACCGCAGCGAGTTTGTCGCAGCTGTGGCGGCCGTTATCGCCGAGGAACTTGGAACCGACATTACAAAGATCCGTATCGAGTCCATTAAGAAACTCTGATACAACCAAAAACAAGAAAGGACATTTCGAAAATGAAAAAGTATCGCGTTAATGTTAACGGGACCGATTATGAGATCACTCTTGAGGCCCTGAAGGATGGCGAAGATTTCGCTCCCAAGGCCGCTCCGGCTGCTGCTCCTGCTGCCGCTCCTGCTGCTGTCCCCGCTGGCGGACAGAAAGTCACCGCTCCGATGCCCGGCACCATCCTTGCTGTTAAGGTCGCCGCTGGTCAGACTGTCAAGTCCGGTGACGTGCTTGTCGTCCTCGAGGCTATGAAGATGGAAAACGATATCCAGGCTCCCTGCGATGGCAAGGTTGCTTCCGTTCTCGTTGACAAGGGTGCCAATGTTGACACCGGCGCTGTTCTGGTTGTTATCGAATAATCATCTGTCTGATCCGAAAATTCTCTAAAAGGAGTACGTTATGGAAACTGTTTTGAATTTCCTGAAGCAGACAGGTTTTGTACTGATCGGTGACGATCCTCGCGTTTTGATCATGATGCTCATCTCCTTCGTGCTGATGTACCTCGCGATCAAAAAGCAGTTTGAACCGCTGCTGCTTTTACCTATTTCGTTCGGTATGCTGCTGACGAACCTCCCGGGCGCGAACCTGTATCACACCGAATTCTTTGCCAACGGTACCATTGCATGGGAGAGCTGGCATGATTTCGGCCTGATCGATATCCTGTACCTGGGCGTTAAGCTCGGCATCTATCCGTCTCTGATCTTTATGGGCGTCGGCGCAATGACCGACTTCGGCCCGCTGATCGCCAACCCCAAGAGCCTGCTGCTCGGCGCTGCAGCTCAGCTGGGTATTTTCATCACCTACATCGGCGCAAGCTCCCTCCTTGGCTTTGCTCCGAATGAAGCGGCTTCCATCGGTATCATCGGCGGTGCGGACGGCCCGACCGCGATCTATGTTACCACGAAGCTGGCTCCGGACCTTCTCGGCCCGATCGCCGTTGCCGCTTACTCTTACATGGCTCTGGTTCCGGTCATTCAGCCTCCGATCATGAACGCGCTGACGACCAAGAAGGAACGCCAGATCTCCATGAAGCAGCTGCGTCCGGTCTCCAAGGTCGAAAAGATCGTCTTCCCGATCGTTGTTACGATTTTCGTATCCCTTCTGGTTCCCGCTGCGGCTCCGCTTGTCGGTATGCTGATGCTGGGCAACCTCATGAAGGAGAGCGGCGTAACCGAGCGTCTGACCAAGACCGCTTCCAACGAACTGATGAACATTGTCACGATCTTCCTCGGTGTCTCTGTCGGTGCTACGGCTACCGCTGAGGTCTTCCTGAGTTGGAGAACGATCGGCATCATCGTCATGGGCGTTGTCGCATTCGGTTTCGGTACCGCCGGCGGCGTGCTGCTCGCCAAATTCATGAACCTCTTCCTGAAGGAAAAGATCAACCCGCTGATCGGTTCCGCCGGTGTTTCCGCGGTTCCGATGGCTGCACGTGTCTCCAATGTGCAGGGTCAGAAGGCTAAGCCGGGCAACTTCCTGCTGATGCACGCGATGGGTCCGAACGTGGCCGGTGTTATCGGTTCCGCGATCGCGGCCGGTGTGCTGATGGCACTCTTCGGTTAAAGAGGATATTAGGAGGTTATTATGGCTAAAAACCCGTTAAAGATTACGGACACGATCCTTCGTGACGCGCATCAGTCTCAGGCGGCTACCCGTATGAGAACCGAGGACATGCTGCCGGCTTGCGAGCTTCTCGATGATGTCGGCTTCTGGTCTCTCGAGTGCTGGGGCGGCGCTACCTTCGACAGCTGCATGCGTTTCCTCAACGAGGATCCGTGGGAGCGTTTGAGAGCGCTCCGCAAGGCAATGCCCAAGACCAAGCTTCAGATGCTTCTTCGCGGACAGAACCTTCTTGGATATAAGCACTACGCAGATGACGTTGTTGAACAGTTCGTTAAGAAGTCCATCGAAAACGGTATCGATGTCATCCGTATTTTCGACGCGCTGAATGACCCGCGCAACCTTGAAGCAGCCATGAAGTACACCAAGTACTACGGCGGCACGGTTGAGGCAGCCATCAGCTACACCACGAGCCCGGTTCACAACACCGAGTACTTCGTACGCCTTGCCTGCGAGCTGCAGGAGAAGGGTGCGGACACCATCTGCATCAAGGATATGGCGAACCTGCTGCTTCCTTACACGGCTTACGATCTGGTATCGCAGCTGAAGAAGGAACTGAGCATCCCGCTGCATCTTCATACCCACAACACCACCGGTACCGGTGACATGGTCAACCTGATGGCGGCTCAGGCCGGTGTCGACATTGTCGATACCGCGCTCTCCCCGATGGCCAACGGTACCTCTCAGCCCACGACCGAGTCCCTCGTTGCTACGCTTCAGGGAACCGATCGCGACACCGGTCTTGATCTTGAGAAGCTTTCCAAGGCAGCCGCACACTTCCGCAAGGTCGCGCAGCGTCTGCAGGACGAAGGCAGCCTCAACACCAAGGTGCTGCATGTTGACACCAACACCCTGCTGTACCAGGTTCCGGGCGGTATGCTTTCCAACCTGCTGAGCCAGCTGAAGCAGGCAAAGGCAGAGGACAAGTACTATGAAGTGCTCGCGGAGGTTCCGCGTGTTCGTGAGGACTTCGGTTATCCTCCGCTTGTTACCCCGACAAGCCAGATCGTTGGTACGCAGGCCGTTATGAACGTTCTGCTTGGTGAGCGCTACAAGATGGTCACCAAGGAGTCCAAGGGTCTGCTTCGCGGCGAGTACGGCAAACTGCCGGGCAAGGTCAACGAAGAAGTCCGCAAAAAGGCGATCGGCAACGATGAAGTCATCACCTGCCGTCCTGCCGACCTGATCGATCCTGAGTACGAGAAGTACAAGGCTGAGCTTGGCGACCGCGCCAAGAAGGAAGAGGACGTACTGAGCTACGCTCTGTTCCCGCAGGTTGCTGAGAAGTTCTTCGACGTTCGCGACGGCAAGGCGGCTGCTCCGGCAGCACCGGCCGCTCCCGCTCCGGCTAAGAAGGAGCCCGAGGTTCGCGTTCTGTACGTTCAGGACAGCGGCAAGTAAGAAGCTGAGTAGGGTGAATCCGCCGGCTTCCAATCGGTAATTCATCAAGGGACTGTCAAAGGTGTCTTCTTAGAAAGATGCCTTTGCAGTCCCTTTTGAATTATCTCGCCTTCTTGATTTTTACGGTGAGTTATTGTAAGATATTATAGATTGACAGGCAGATGTGGCGGAATTGGCAGACGCGCTAGACTTAGGATCTAGTGTCCTTGACGTGGGGGTTCGAGTCCCTTCATCTGCATACACCCCGAAACACCTATAAAGAGACGGTTTTCGGGTTTTTTGTTTTACAAAGAGAGGAGAAAAAATGGCAGACGCAAAAGCAAGACCGAATATCAAGTTTGAACTGCTGTTCGGATTCATGTCGCTCGTGGCGCTTGTAGCCGGAATCTACCTGACCTTCTTCCATTCGAAGGGGTTTGTCAAAACGGAGGCCACGATCGTGTCGATCGAGACGATCCCCGCGGAGTTCGAAGACGATGACGATGAACATGTTGTTACGGTCAGCTACGACGTGGACGGAAAGACGTACACGGGAGTGCTTGATTCCTACAGCCCGTCCTACAAGGAGGGCAAGGTCATTAACGTAGCCTACGATCCGAATCATCCCGAGACGGTACACGGACAGGGATTTGCCGGCATCTACTGCATTCTCGTCGGTGTGGTGCTGCTTGGCGCGATGATCTTCTCGAAGGTGAAAGAGAAGAAAGCCCTACAGGAGCAGGAAGAAAAGTACGGCGAAACGACCTACCTTCCGTCTGTCAAGGGTGAGCAGCGCGAGCTTTATTTCCTGACCGACCGCGGCACGGCGAAGTACGGTCACCGCATCGAGGATGAGAACGGCAAGGTGCTCTTCGAGGCCAAGATGACCAAGTTTACGGTAACGACACCTTACGGATTCGATTTTATTGATCATGTGAACAATGAGACCAAGCCTCATCTTGTCGGTCATGAAGTGGAGCTGGAGAACACGACGCTGCTGTTTGACAACCACTATACGTTCACGATCGACGGGGAGGACGTCTGGAAGCATCTGAAGAAACACGGTATCAGTGTCCAGACTCGCTTTGATGAGGACAAACCGCTCTGGCTTCACTACACGATCTCGCGCGACGGCGCGGTGATCGCGGAAGTCGATTCTTCTTCCTATCACGTTCATGAGAAGGATGAAGAGAGAGCCGGCGGCCTTTCCACCAAGATCCCGGTGCGCGGTTACTACCGCATCTTTACCGCGGAGCAGAATCTCGATCTGCTGTTTGTCACGCTCATGGCCTTTGCAAGAACCTCGGCCAACGACGATACCGGCGGAAACTACAAGCTGCTGTTCGGAAAGAAAAAGTAAGAGGCTTTGGAGCAGCCGTATAAGCATGGCTGCTCCGGTTTGATATTTGCCTGGTGAAAGGAGGGGAAAGCATGGATCAGATGGATCTATTTGCGGAAGAAAAGCCGGTGATGCAGCCGCTTGCAAGCCGCCTGCGTCCGGAAACGCTCGATGAGTTTGTCGGTCAGACGCACCTGCTGGGTCCGGGAAAGATCCTGCGCCAGATCATTGAGCGGGATGAGATCTCGTCCATGATTTTCTGGGGACCTCCGGGCGTTGGCAAAACGACGCTTGCCCGCATCATCGCGCATACCACGAAGGCGGAGTTCATCGATTTCAGCGCGGTCACGAGCGGCATCAAGGAGATCAAGGAAGTGATGTCGAAAGCCGACATGAGCCGCCGGATGGGAGTCCGGACCGTGCTGTTTGTCGATGAGATCCATCGCTTCAACAAAGCGCAGCAGGACGCGTTCCTTCCCTACGTGGAGAAGGGCAGCATCATCCTGATCGGCGCAACGACCGAGAACCCTTCGTTTGAGATCAACGGGGCATTGCTTTCGCGGTGCCGTGTTTTCGTGCTTCATCAGCTCGATGAAAGCGAGATGATCGAGCTCCTCGAGCGGGCGCTTCGGCATCCGAACGGATTCGGCTACCAGAAGGTCGAGATCTCGAAGGAGCAGCTTGGCGTCATTGCCCGGTTTGCCAACGGAGATGCCCGAACGGCGCTCGGTACGCTGGAGATGGCGGTCCTGAACGGTGAGCTGACTCCGGAAAAAGTGATCGTGACCGATGAGATCCTGCTGCAGGTCACGAACCGGAAATCCCTGCTGTATGATAAGAGCGGAGAGGAACACTATAATCTGATCTCAGCCCTGCACAAATCCATGCGCAACTCCGACCCGGACGCGGCGCTTTACTATCTGATGCGGATGCTCGAGGGAGGGGAGGAGCCTCTCTATATCGCGAGACGATTGATCCGCTTTGCGAGTGAGGACGTCGGCATGGCTGACCCTTCGGCGCTTCCGCTCGCGGTTTCGGTCTATCAGGCCTGCCACTTCAACGGCATGCCGGAGTGCGACGTGAATCTCGCGGAGGCAGTCGTCTATCTTTCGATGGCGCCGAAATCGAACGCGCTCTACAAAGGCGTGATGCACGCGCGCAAGGATATCAAGGACAAGCCGGCTGAGCCGGTGCCGCTCCAGATCCGGAACGCTCCGACGAAGCTGATGGCCGATCTTCATTACGGTGAGGGCTATCAATATGCCCACGATACGGAAGAAAAACTGACAAAAATGCATTGCCTCCCGGATTCTCTCGCGGGAACACGCTACTACGAACCGACCGATCAGGGACGGGAAAAGAGCGTGAAAGAGAGACTGGAGGCCATTCTGGCGTGGAAGAGCGCCAAGGATGAAGAGGACAAGGCGTGAAGCTGATTTCGCATCACA
The DNA here is from genome assembly GCA_900322165.1 of uncultured Eubacteriales bacterium. Taxonomy (GTDB): domain Bacteria; phylum Bacillota; class Clostridia; order Lachnospirales; family Bianqueaceae; genus RUG760. Next base: position 1,418 of record ONYR01000265.1, on the reverse strand, counting down.
CAAGAATAGAAAAAGACCCTGCGGTGCCAAAGCATCACAGGGTCTTTTCTGATATCACCAGGCAGAGAGTTTCATCAATCGACGCGCTTGTCTCCGAAGAAGAACAAGGCGACCGTGCCGGGACCGGTGTGAGAGCCGATCGTGGTACCGACGCTGTAGATCTCCACTTTGCCGTTCAGTTTGGGGAAAGTCGCCTCGACAATGTCCGCAAGAGCGCGGGCATCCTCGTAGCAGGCGGACTGGCTGATATAGCACTTGCCGGAATAATCCTTGCCGCCTTCCGCGTGCTCGACCATCATCTCAGCGGTGCGCTTGATGACCGCCGGCTTGGTGCGGATCTTATAGCGGGGGATGAGTCTTCCGAGGTTGTCCATGTTCAGCAGCGGGCAGATTTTAAGGATGGTTCCGAAAATGCCGGCTGTCTTGCTGACACGGCCGCCCTTGATATAGAAGGTGAGGTCGGTCGAGAAGAACCAGTGATGGACACGCAGCTTGTTTTCCTCAGCCCAGTCGCGGACCTCTTCGAGCGAATAGCCTTCATCGCGCAGATCGGCGAGACGGTCCATCAGCAGACCGTAGCCGGAGGAAGCGCCTAGAGAGTCGACAATGTAGATCTTGCGGTCCGGATACTGCTCCTTCAGTATCTCCCAGGCGTTTCTGGCCGAATTGACGGAGCCGGAAAGGCCGCTTGAGAGGCTGACGTGGAGGATATCCTTGCCCTGATCAAGGATGTTCTGAAAATACTGGACAAACTCGCCAACACTGACCTGAGAGGTTTTGGTATCGGCTCCGTTGGCCATGCGGGAATAGAATTCATCGAAAGGAATGGTCTGACCTAAATCATCCGGATACTCTTTTCCATCAAGGAAATAATGGAAACAGACGTAGGAGATGTCACGGGCGACAAAGTGCTCATGGGAAAGGTCGGCCGTTGAGCAGCAGCTCAGTACATAAGAGGAATTGGTCATGGTGCATCCTTTCATTAAGTGAACTAATACGATTTATTAGGTGATTATATCACAAGTATTAAGTGATGTGAAGATGCAAATTAAAATGAAACCATATGCAACTTTTGTGAATGGTCCGAAAAGGCGCGGATTTGCTTTTTGAGCAAAGGAATGGTACAATCGGTGGACATGTAGGGAGGATAGATGGATGGAACTGAGATTGCCGTTTGACCGCTTCCATGTGGAGGCGCTGGAGAACTGGCTGAACCACGAGGCCGCGGAAGGCCGTCTGTTGGTGAAACTAGGCCGGGGCAGCGCTGCATTCAAAGAAGAAGAGGCACGGATCAAATATCATATCGACGCTTCGGATGAGGCGATGAAGGAAAAACTCGGCGAGGCCGGCTGGGAGAGCGTGTGTGAATACCGCAGGAAGACCAAGCACTCGGATGGCTTGACGGTCTATGCCTGCCG